>JBQCEJ010000001.1:0-20711 GCA_051960355.1 Verrucomicrobiota bacterium
CTCCAACATTCGGTAGGCGTCCGCCATGTCCGCAGGTTTGCCGAACAACTGCATGTCGAGATACACGAGCGTGTCGGAACCGAGCACCAACGCATCCGGATGTTTCTTGGCGACGGCGCGCGCCTTGCGATACGCATTCACCTGCGCCAACTCGCGCGCGGTGAATTGCTCGTTGTGCAACTCAGTGGCGTCGCTGGACATGACACTGAATTCCACGCCCAACTGGTGCAGCAGTTCTGAACGACGCGGTGAAGCGGAGGCCAGGATAATTGATGGCAAACTCATCTCGGAAAGCGGTTTACTCCAACTTTCGGACAACCTCGTCAGAAGTCAAACCGGCGAGCAATTCCGCGACAGACTGGGACTGGCCGGGCAGAATCAGATCAGGAGCAATCTCCGAGAGCGGCTGCAACACGAACCGTCGCAGCTGTGCGCGGGGATGAGGCAAGATCAGCTTCTCCGTCGATCGCGTTTCATTACCAAAAGCGATCAGGTCCAAGTCGAGCGGACGCGGTTCATTGAGAACCGTTTTGTTTTTTCGGCCAAACTCTTTTTCAAGCTGTTGAAGTTTCGCCAGCAGCAATTCCGGAGTTTCATCGGCCCGGGGGTTCAAACCGACGACGGCGTTGACGAAAAGCGGAGAACCGGGCGGGCAATCCACTGGCGTCGATTGCCAGAGTGAAGATCGAAGGAGCGTTCCAGTGGAGAACTCCTGAAGCCGCTCCATGGTGTCAGAGAGAACCTGCTGCGAGCGCCCCAGATTAGAACCCATTGCGATGTAGGCCAGACCGGAGGGCTGGCTGGAAAAGTTCGTTCGCATCGGTGAACGCGACAGGCGGAAACCTGTTTTACTTCAACCCCAGCACATCCTGCATGTCATACAGCCCGGGCTTCTGTTGCACCACCCATTGCGCCGCGCGCAGAGCGCCATTCGCAAAGGTGTCGCGGCTCGAAGCTTTGTGAGTCAATTCAACGCGCTCGCCCGTGTTCGCAAATATCACGGTGTGATCGCCCACAACGTCGCCGCCGCGAATGGCGTGAATACCAATCTCGGAACTCGTGCGCTCGCCCGTGATTCCCTTGCGCCCATGACGCAAAGCTTCCGTCAGTTGCAGCTTCCGAATATCGCCCAAAATTTCGAGCAAGGTCGTGGCCGTGCCGCTCGGCGCGTCTTTTTTCAAGCGATGATGCATCTCGACCACTTCCAAATCGAAAGCCGGCCCGAGAATCTCGGCCGCCTTGCGGGTCAGCCAGAACAACGTGTTCACACCCGTGGAGAAGTTCGTCGCCATGACCATCGGGATCTGGGATTTCAGCGCGACGATCTTCGATTTCTCCTCCGGCGCGTGGCCGGTCGTGCCGATGACAATCGCCTTTTTATGTTTCGCACACAGTTCAGCCACGGCCAGCGTCGCGCTGTGAAAGCTGAAATCAATCACCGCATCCGCTTGCGGAAGAATCGCATTCAGATCATCGCCTTGATCGACCTTACCAACGACTTGCAATTCAGGCATGTTCGCGGCGCACTCGACTAGCGCTTTGCCCATGCGACCCTTGGAACCGGTGATAATGATTTTTGTCATACGGAGAACGGAAAAGTGAAGCGTGACTCGCGAATCACGCTTCGCGCTAAAATGTGCTATTTCAGAATGCCCGCGACCTTCAAGGTCGCCTTTAGCGTCTCGCGATTTTTCGGGCTCATGGAAACGAGAGGCAAACGGTATTCTTCCTCGATCGTGCCCATCATCACCAATGCGGCCTTGACCGGAATCGGATTCGTCTCGATGAACAGATCTTTGAACACCGGGTAAAGCTGCTGATGCATCTGAAGCGCCTTGCGCGGCTGGCCCGAGGCATACGCTTTAACCATCTGCGACACCTGCCGCGGAATGACATTTGAGGCGACGCTGATGACACCCTGCGCGCCAACGTACATGAACGGCAGGGTCAAAGAATCGTCGCCGCTGAGGATTTCAAATTTCGGCCCAAGCGCCGCGCGAAGTTGGCTGACGCGATCGCAACTGCCGCCGGCTTCTTTGATGCCGACAATATTTTTGCACGCTTTCGCCAGGCGCTTCACCGTATCGACGGCGATCTCAATGCCACAACGGCCCGGAATGCTGTAGAGCACGATGGGCAGCTTGGTGGCCTGAGCAATCACGCGGAAATGTTGGAACAAGCCTTCCTGGGTCGGTTTGTTGTAATACGGCGCGACCTGGAGCGAACCGTCGGCGCCGGCTTTTTCGGCTTCCTTGGTCAGGTAAATCGCTTCCGTGGTCGAATTCGCCCCGGTGCCGGCCAGCACCTTGATTTTACCCGCCGCGAATTTCACCGAAAGCTTGATGATTTGAACGTGCTCTTCGTAGCTGACCGTGGGCGATTCGCCGGTGGTGCCGACCGGCACAATGCCATCGACCCCGCCCTTGATCTGGCTTTTGATCAGCCGCTCGAGTGCGGCTTCATCGACTTGCCCGTTTTTGAAGGGCGTCACAATTGCAGTGTAAGTTCCAGTAAACATGTAATTCCTCGCTAAAAACGTGCATACAATCGGGGAGGAATCGGCTTTTGGCCAGTCTGTTTTTCCAACAGGTTAACGCTACGTTATCGCGTGATCGATGGTAAACGTGGGTTACGGAAGCCAACCGCATGCATGGTGCCAGAGGCAGGAATTGAACCTGCGACCAAAGGCTTATGAGTCCTCTGCTCTACCCCTGAGCTACTCTGGCGACCTTGAAAACGAGCGGAATCGCTCGTCATGCACAAGCTTGAAGTCCCTAGCGGAACCCGTCAAGGCCCTGCGCACCGCGAAACAGTAATTGAACCCGCATCCGCTCGGCAAGTTCTGAAGTTAAAATCAGCTCGGGAAAGTTCAACACCGTCAAACTCCGTCGAGTGAAACCTCTGTTGCACAAAGCGGCAGTTTTCAAATTCACCCCGATGAACCCCTGCCTTTTCCATTCGCAGAATTGGGGTTCATCCAGGATCACAGTTCCGCAATCCTATTTGCCAGCGGGCACGGCGAGGAGTTCGTCCAGGCTAAGACGCAACAACGGCACGCCGGCGCTGTAGGTAATCCCCTGCTTCAACTTTTCGTTGAACAGCGGAGTGCCCGCGGCCTGATTGACCCTTTGAAACCGAGTGAAGGCGGCTTCCTGTTGACCAGCAGAAAGCTTGGAGGCATCCGGATACCACAGTTGAAAGAGTTCGGACGCGATCATTTTTTTCTTCACGGTTTCGGTCTTCGCGGTTTTTGGAAGTGACTGAATCCATTGCAACTCCTCGGCCACGCGCAGCAGTTCACCCTCACGAAAAGTGCGGCGTGCGTAGTTGCGGACAAGGGCCGCGGCAAAACTTTTCGGCAAACGCTGCGCGAGAATGGCATCGTTCAGCACGCCCACGTCATTGAATTGTTGCGCGCGATGGTTGAAATCATCCGCAACCAGCAAGCCGCCGTTGCTCATGAGATGCTCGGTCAGGGCCATGAGCAACTCGTCGAAAGCCCAGCGCTTGATTGGTGCCGGATCGTTCTGCGCAAACCATTTCAGCACTGCAGCCCTATAGAAGGCGCGATCCTTGTCGCGCGGCAGCACGATATCTTCGTGAACGGGTCTGATGGTCGTGTTCTTGGGCGCCTCTTCCCCTCGTGCCGATTCCGCCGGGGCCGTAACTACCGGGAGTCGATTGGCGTCGGAAAGGGCTGGTTCGGTGACCACACCTGAATTCCGTCGAACCTTTTGGGCGGCGATCTTGAATGAAGCTGGCGCGACGCCATCCGCTTTGACAGTGACGGTGATGGTGCCCGGTTGGCCCGTGGCACGGAGAACGGCGCTGACCGGTGTCACAATGTAAAACTCGCCGTACATTTCCTCCTTTCGCTTGATGTCGCTTTGATAACGCTCCGGCGAAATGAGTTTGGCCGGCCCGCTGACTTCCCAGTGCAGATCGCGGCTGAATTCCGGCACAGGCACGCCGTTCTCATCAACCACATCCACCGTGAGCACGGCAACGGAGTCGCGCGATGCGGTGATTGCGCTCTGCGACGCCGCCAACGTCAACCGAGCGGGCGCCCCAGCCATGACCACGCGGCTTGTTACTGTTGCGCCGCCTTTTTTCGCGACGGCTTTCAACTCACCGCGCTCGATCGGAACGTTCGTGAAGGTGACATTCCAAAAATTCTTCGCATTGGGCTGTTGCGTGCCGATGCTGCGCCCATTGACGAACAACTCCACGCTATCGCAGTTGGAATCCACGATTATGTCCTTCTTCTGTCCGACGTAACGGGATTGCCAGAGATGGGGTTGGATGAAAACCATCGGGGTTTCGAGATAATTGGCCTGCCAGAGGAAATACATGTATTTCGGGATGCGATAGAGATCCACCCAGCCTTTGGGATTGATGTGCTTGAGCGGGCTGTTCAGGTATTCGCGATCGGCACCGTGGTCGGCGTAAATCCACATGTTGCCATTGGCCATGTCGATGCGTCCGCGCTGGCTTCCGCCCTCGACCATGGCCTGCGTGTGCTGCCATTCCTCCGTGCCGGCCTGCTGGCCATTGACTGGCTGAAGATTCATGACGTCGCGGTCGGTCCAGCCGCGCACGGTGCAGCGAAGCAAATTTTCCATGTCGATCTGCTGGTGCGTGCTCGTGACAAACTTTCCGCCTTCAATCGAATTGCTGCGGCGCAGATGAATGAGGCGCGTGTCGTCCTCGGCGTGCGCCCAGGCAGAGTCCGCCGGATCACTTGTCTCATTTCCCATGCTCCACATGACAATGCTGGGATGATTGCGATCGCGCCGCACCATCTCGATTACCTGCTGACGCTGCACGTCTTCATCGAAGTCAATTTCCTTGATGTTGGGAACTTCTTCGCAGATGAGCATGCCATAACGATCGGCAAGGTCATAGACGAGTGAATCCTGGGTATAATGCGCGGTGCGAAGGAAGTTATGATTTTGGCCAAAACGCATTTCCGCCATGTCGCGGACATGAATCCATTTCGGGACAGCGTCGCCAAGCCACGGGAATTCCTGATGCCGGTTCGAACCGTGCAGATGCAGTTGTTTGCCATTCAGGTAGGCGCGATTTTCCGCCTTGTTCCACTCGAACCAGCGAAAACCCAACGGACTGGCGTAACGATCCGACAAAGTTTTTCCGACACGCACCTCGCTTGTGACAGTATATAGCGTCGGAGTTTCGATGGACCACAACTGTGGTTTAGCGACGTTGAATTGCGGTTGATCAAACTCATGAATCTCACCCACGGCGACCGTGGCGTTCGTCTCCGCTGCCGCCAGTTCCCTGCCCGCTGGATCCAGCAACCGCGTGCGCAGGGTGACTGTGCGCGGTTGGGAATCATCATTTCTAACCCAGGTTCGCACGCGCACGGTGGCGCGGTCCGCGCTGACCTGCGGCGTAGTGACGAACGTACCGCCTTCGTGTTCCGCTGAACCTTGGAAAGGAATGTGAACCGCGCTCTTCACCACGAGGCGCACGTCGCGGTAGATGCCGCCATACACATCGAAATTGCCCGCAGTCATCGGGGGAATGCGGAAGACATCATCGCGCCGCGCATTGACTGCGACCGCCAGGACATTGGTACCCGGACGCAATTGGGAGGTCAGATCGAAATCGAAGGAACCGTAACCACCCTTGTGATCGCCAAGTTCTTTTCCGTTCAGAAACACGCGGCAATATTTCATCACTCCATCAAATTCGGCGAACACGCGCCGACCCTCGACGGTTTTTGGATCAAGCACAAAGGTTTTGCGATACACGCCCCAGCCGTACCACCAATATTTTGAATCACGCTCGGAGGGGCGAGCGATGAACGGATGGATTTCGCGCGTCGTCTCAAACGTGTGCCAGGTATGCGGCAGGGCCACCACTGACCAGCGCGCGTCGTCAGCGGAGGCCGTGATCAAGGACGTGTCGAGTTGCTCGGCGGGAAAGTAGTTGAAGGTCCAGTCCTGATTGATCGTCTGTTCCACCCGTGGAGCGCGCGACTCGCGGGACAATGTTGTCCAAGTCGCCGTGTCCAACTCCGCTTCATCGGGATGCGGTTTGCCCTGAAGCGAACTCCACGGAATGAGGCGTTGCAGATTATCGGCTCGCGTCACGCTGGCAACCAAGCACGAGAGCGCAAGCACCAGACATTTTTGGAATACACTGTGTTTGCGAAAGCAAGCTCGCTGCGGGCCGTTGTGCATTTTCATTGCGCCATGATTCTGGACGGGTTCAGAAAAACTGCCGTCCGTTTCCCCTGAGGGAAACCTTGTGTTGATGTCGGGTTGATCGATTCTGCCATGAGTCTAGGGTGGCGAAAAGATGTGTAAAGTAACTCAAAGTGGTTAGCCGGAGGGAAATATCGCGAACCCGCCCGTCAGGATCGAGTCCACCCGGTAACCCATTTGGACTACTTTACCGACGCGCCATCCTGAAGAACAATCCCCGCCACATTATGATGCTCAAACCCAAAATTCTTCCGGTTAGCACCTTGTTAATGACACTGCTCTTCAGCAAGGGACTTGCAGCGGACGTTTCCAGTCCACAGACGGAAACGGCTCCGCTGATTCCGGCAACGCGGTTGATTTTCGACACGCTGATGCGCGATCCGTCGGTCTGTCGCGGAGGAGACGGAAACTATTATCTGACCGGCACCACCGGCAAAGATCTCTGGTTCAAGAATGACGGGATCGAAGTCTGGCGTTCCACGGATCTCGCCACTTGGGAACCGTTGGGCATGGTTTGGAACATTGACAAAGACGGAACCTGGCAAAAGCAGTGGACCAAGAAAGTCATGAATGGCAAAGAGGTGGATCGGCGGGTCGTGTGGGCTCCCGAGATTCATTACATCAAAGGGAACTATTGGATTTCTTATTGCCTGCCAATGCTCGGCATGGGTTTGCTCCAGAGCGCCTCCAGGCAACCTGCGGGCCCTTACACCAACGCGTTCAAAGAACCTTTGGTTCCGGGCTCGATTGACGCTTCTCTTTTTGAGGATGACGACGGGAAAGTTTATTTCCTCTACGGCGCCGGGTTCATCGCCCGCATGAAGAACGACATGTCTGGACTGGCCGAAAAACCCCGCCAGATGCGCCCCACCCCGCCGGATCTCGATCCGCGCCACCATAGCAAAATCCATTGCGAAAAAGACGACAATAATCACATCGGTTTCGAAGGACCTTTCTTGTTCAAGGCGAATGGTCGCTACTATTTCAGTTGCGCGGACAGCGTTAATGGTCGCTACAGTTGCATGATAGCCAGTGCCGGGCATGTTTACGGCCCTTACGGCCCCCGACATGAGGCAATTCCGAAGGGTGGTCATTCCACCTTTTTTCAAGCCAAGGATGGCCAGTGGTGGAGCGCCTGCTTCAGCACCACACGCAACGAACGACCGGCGTTGGCGCGGATTGAACTTGAAGTTGATGGCACGGTGAAAACCGTGCCGGAAGCGCCCCCGGCCCAAGTTGCCGAGTAAAACGATTCGACTTGGCTTGCGAGCATTTCCCGGATACGAAGAACCGCCACGAAGCGCCGATTAATATCCCCACATGAAACCAACGTGTCTCCTGCTTTTGCTCCTGCTGACCTTGTGCGCTCCCATCTACGCGGCCGATCCGGCGAAACCGAACATTCTTTTCATCGTTGGCGATGACATGGGATACGCGGACGTCGGATTTCACCAGTGCCAGGACATTCCCACGCCCCACCTGGATCGCCTCGCTGCGTCAGGTGCCAGTTTTGTCAACGGTTACGTGAGCGCGCCGTATTGTTCGCCCGCACGCGCGGGCCTATTGACGGGGCGCTACCAACAGCGCTTTGGGCATGAGTTTAATCCAACCGGCAAACATGGTCTTCCACTTACGGAGACAACCATCGCTGATCGCCTGAAAGCGGCAGGCTACGTGACCGGCATCGTAGGCAAGTGGCATCTCGGCGCGATTCCTGAAATGCAGCCCCAGCAGCGAGGCTTTGATGAGTTTTTTGGTTTTTTGGCTGGCGCACACAGCTACATCAACACGGCGGGAATTTTGCGGGGAACGGAACCCGTCAAGGAACTCGATTACACCACGGACGCATTCGGTCGAGAGGCCGTCAGTTTCATCGATCGACATCAAAAGCAGCCCTGGTTTCTTTACCTCGCCTTCAACGCCGTGCACACCCCAATGGAAGCCACTGATGATCGACTGGCAAAGTTTCCCGGCATCCAAAACACCCAGCGCCGCACCTACGATGCAATGATGCTTGCGATGGATGAAGCGATCGGCACCGTGCTCAAGAAACTCGCCGATACCGGTCTGGAAAAGAATACGCTCGTCATTTTCATCAGCGACAATGGCGGGCCGACCATGAAAGGAGTGACAGTGAATGGTTCTTCCAACAAGCCATTGCGCGGCAGCAAACGCACGACGCTGGAGGGCGGAATCCGCGTGCCCTTCGTCGTCTCATGGCCTGGCAAGGTCCGCTCCGGCTTGATCCAAACACCAGCGATACAACTCGATCTCACCGCCACGGCACTGGCCGCCGCCGACATTACCGTGAAGCCGGAATGGAAACTGGATGGCGTCAACCTCCTTCCCCTGCTCACGGGAGAAAAGGCTGATGCACCTCACGATGCCCTTTACTGGCGGTTCGGCCAGCAAATGGCGATTCGACGGGGCGATTTCAAACTCGTGCGCTACGATCAGAACGCCGACTCGAATTCAGGCGGGCATCAACCCGTCACTGCCGCCAAGCTCTATAATCTCCGCGAAGATATTGGAGAAACCAAAGACCTCTCCTCTGCCATGCCAGAAAAGGTGAAAGAACTGCAGATGCTCTGGGACGTTTGGAATGCCACGCTGGTGAAACCGCTCTGGGGATCGAACGGCAGCGACAGCGACGGCCCGGAGCCAGGCGCTTCCGGCAGGACAAAACGCAAAAACAAATCCTGAAGCGGCTTGTCCGTGCCCATCCACCCATCCGGAAGCTTCACCGGCTCGCGCCTGACTCAAATTGTCAGTGCTTCGCGTTCACGGCGAAGCTCGGTGTGAATGGCTTCAATCTCTGCGATCAAACTGGCCCGCAGCGCGAGCAACCGTCGGGCCGCAAACGGCGCCCGCAACAGTACGACGCAGGTCCGCAGACTGGCATCAAATCGTCGCAACTCACGCAGATAATAAAAAGCCAGCAGCGTCGCTGGCGGCAGCGACAGCGCATACCAGAAGCTCGCCTGCAATCCCAAGATCGCATGGAACGCGGCGACATACACGGCAAAGCCGCCGGTGTAAACAATGACACCCGCCAGAATCTTGGTTGTCGAAGTTTGCGCCTTGCGTTTCTCCGGGCTCGAAAATCGACTCACCGCCCACAGAATAATTGCATGCGGCAAAAACCGGTGCACCCAGCCATAAAGCGCAATGGGCAACCCCAAGAGGGCTACGACAGCCCAGAACATGCTTTGGCCCACCAACCTTTCCCTGTTCGGAAACAGCACCAGCGTTTCATCTGAAATTTTCAGACGCACCAGCCAGCGTTCGTAAAAGTTGAGCTTGGTTACGAACGCTGCGGCACGCTGGGGTTGATTCCGAAACACGTGTTCCACGGCGTCTGAGATGCGTTGCGTCAGGACGAGTGCCTCAGCGCGCGGCGAAACAGCTTCCTGAGTAATTCGACTGCCGAGGATCAGTCGCTCGAGATAAAGCCGTTTCACGCCTTCCACCACCCGGGTGTGTTCCAGCTCCGGAATGTGCAGAATCAATCCCTGGATGCGCCGCTCGATTTCAGCGGTCAATTCATGAATGCATTCTTTACGTCGCTCGGCGTAGCCCTGAATAAACTCCGCCACGACCAGCGGTTCACCAAAATGCGCGAGCACGTCGGAGCGATATAATTCCTTCGCCGAATACGTCAACCCCACAGGAACGATCTTCAAGCCAAGTTTCCCCTGATGCCTATGTTCCAGCTCCAGCGCGATGCGAGCGGCGCCGCTTTTAACCTCGCGCAATCGGGAATCGTCATAGGTCACGCCCTCGGGAAAAATGCCAATTGCCTCACCGCTTTCCAGCACGCGAAAGCACGCCTCAAAACTATCCATCACACTGCGCATCGCTTTGGGGTCGTCCTTGACGCGGTTGATTGGAATCACACCGCAACGCGAGAGAAACCACTGCAAAGTTTTAAAACGAAACAGTTGAACCGTCGCGACGAAATTAACTTTGCGCCCCACCGTTGCACCGACCACGAATGAATCGGTCAGTGAATTCGGATGATTCGAGGTGAACAAAACCGCGCCGGTCGCTGGAATGCGCTCGGCGTGGAAGCGCTCAATGCGGCGAAAATAAAACCCGAGCGCAAGGCCGATCCCCCAGCGCACGACTCGATACAGTCCAGTGTGAGTTGGTTTCATTCGTTTTGCAGCAGGCATTCTGCGAACCCAAAACGGCTCTTGCATTTCATGCCTGCGAGATGTTCGCCAAACGCTCGCTGCACGCGGCGCAAATCTCCTGGGCGGCTTTGGGTCGTCCCAGACCTTTCGCGGCTTTCGCCATGTCGGAAAGTTTTTTAGCTCCAAGCAACTGCTCGATTCGATATGGCAGATCTTCCACCCGATTCACTTTGCCCGCCGCGCCGCGTTCCAACAGAAAATCACTGTTGGCCGCTTCCTGACCTGGAATGGGATTCAGGATGAACAACGGCTTGCCCAACGCGAGCGCTTCGGAAGAGGTCAGCCCGCCGGGCTTCGTGATGACCAGATCGGCCACGCCCATCAGCTCGTGCATGTTGGCAGCGAAACCCAGCACGTGCGTGGGATGTTTGCGATCCTGCACTGCGAGTTCGCGACGCAGCTCTTCATTCCGCCCCGTCACGACCACGGTTTGAAACGGTTTGGCGACTTTATCCAGTTCACCCAGGATTTCCGCGACGGGTCCCATACCAAAGCCACCGCTCAGCACCAGGAGTGTTGGCAAATCATCCCGCAAACCCAGTGTCTTGCGAACGGCTTTGGGCTCGGTCTTCAGCGAAAATCTGGCCGAGATCGGAATGCCGGTGGCGATAACACTCTTCTCGGCTGCGCCACGTGCAACGAGGCGAACCCTCGTTTCCTCGGCGGCAACGCAATACAGGTCCACGCAAGAATCCATCCAAAGCGCATGTGCTTCGAAGTCGGTGACCACGCTCACGATCAGCGGCCTTGCCGCGTCGTTCTTCTTGCGCATATGGCCCAGCATTTCCAACGGCAAATAGTGCGTGCAGAGGACGATGTCCGGCTGGAATTGCTTCACGTAGCGGACGAACTTTGAACGCGAATTGCTGGGGATGGCGCGTTTGAGTTTGTTGAGACGACGCGCGGATTGCGGATTGTCGGTCGTCTTAAAAACCATTCCCCAGATTTCCGGCGCGCGCTCCACGAGCTTCACGTAACCTTCGGAATGAATTTTCCGGTGTAACGGCGAAAAGAACTTCAGCAGGTCGATGCGTTCGATGACGTCGTTTGGGCGGCTGGCTTTCCACGCTTCGTCCAACGCAGCGGCGGCAGCCAGGTGTCCTCCTCCAGCAGTGATCGTTGCGATCAGTATCCTCATAAAGTCTGCAGACTGGGCAAACCTTGCCGTAGCCGATGGACCTTGAGAAGCAAAAAGGCGTTCCTCGCGGAACGCCTTTAAAAATGAGCTTCGGACGGATTGAACTCAGGCCACGCTTTCGCCGACCTGGAAACGAACAAAACGGCGGATGGTAATCTCATCACCGATTTTCTTGCCGACTTCGGCGACATGTTGCGCCACGGTTTGCTCGGGGTTTTTGACAAAGCCCTGATCTACCAGGCAGTAGGTCTGATAGAACTTATCAATCACACCCTGAAGAATCTTTTCCATCGCTTGGGCGGGTTTGCCTTTGAGGCGATCCGACTGTGCGGCGATTTCGCGTTCCTTGGCGATGACTTCCGGCGCGACTTGCTCGCGGGAAACAGCGAACGGATGACCAGCGGCAATCTGCAAGGTGATGTCCTTGACGAGTTGCTTGAAATCATCGTGGGTGACAGTCGTGTCTTTGGTGGCGCCGACTTCCACCAGCACTCCGATTTTGGCGCCGGCATGGATGTAGGCAGCGATCAAACCGTTTCCGCTGACTTCCATGCGGGCGTTGCGGGTGATCTTGATGTTTTCGCCAAGTTTCGCGACGGCGGCTTCACGATCGGCCTCGAGATTGGCGTTGGGATTCGCGGCGATTTTCTTGGCCAACTCATCACCAAAAGCGCGGAAAGAATCATTGCGACCTACGAAATCGGTTTCGCAATTCACTTCGACCAGAACACCGAGCTTGCCGCCTGGCGTGATGTGTTGGGCAATAATGCCTTCATTGGCATCGCGGGTCGCCTTCTTGGCGGCCGTGGCGGCGCCTTTTTTGCGAAGACTGTCCACGGCGCCATCGAGATCGCCATTGGATTCTACGAGCGCTTTTTTGCAGTCCATCAAACCGGCACTGGTCATGTCGCGTAATGTGCCTACGAGAGCAGCAGTAATTTCAGCCATATAAAAATTTACGTTGAGAGTTGGTCGTTGAGAGAAATTCCCTGAAGAGCTGCGGCTGAAGGTCATTCAGCCGCAGCGCGAAACAATTTACTCCGGCGCGCTTTCGGGCGTGGTCGGGTCATCTCCAGCAGCGATCTCAACGGCCTGCACGGAATCAAATTTCTCGGCGGCTTCCGCCGGAGCGTCGGCGCTCTTGCGACGGGCATACTTCGCTTCATATTCCGCACGAGCGCGGGTGATCGTCTGGGCGACGGTGCTCAGAATCACACGAACAGAACGAATGGCGTCATCGTTGCCCGCAATCGGGTAATCCACCTGGTCAGGATCGCAGTTGGTGTCCACGATTGCGACGATCGGAATTTTCAGACGGCGAGCTTCGGCGACCGCATTGTGTTCGCGTTTGACGTCCACGACGAACATGGCGCCCGGGAATTTTTCCATCGAGCGAATGCCGTCAAAGTATTTCACCTGGCGAGCAGCTTCGCGGCGCAGCATGGATTGCTCCTGCTTCACGTAGTTGTTGATGCTGCCATCGGTTTCCATCTTTTCAATCTGCCGCATGCGTGCGATCGAACGTTTGATGGTCTGGAAATTCGTGAGAGTGCCGCCGAGCCAGCGTTCAGTGGAATAGAACTGACCGCATTCTTTGGCCGTTTCCTGAACCGCGAGTTGCGCCTGCTTCTTGGTGCCAACGAACAGAACCCGATCACCTTTGGCGACGACAGAAGCGAGAAAGTCACAAGCCGCTTCGAGCTGGGTCAGCGTCTTGCTGAGGTCGATGATGTGAATGCCGTTGCGAGCGTCGAAGATGAACGGCTTCATCTTGGGATTCCAACGTTTGGTTTGGTGTCCGAAATGAACACCCGATTCCAACAATTCTTTTACGCCGATACTGATCATATTTCCTTTGGTTGAGAGTCCGCTTTATGCGAACCATCCCGCGGAACACGGGATTGTTTTCGATGTTGTTCTGACCGCCAGCACTCACCCGAGCACCGGATTTGAGGTCGTTTGTCCCCTTGGCTTTCCGCCAAAAGGAGCCGTAAAATAGCAGAGATCATCCACGCGGCAACAGTTATTTTGCTTCCAGCGATCTCTCGAAACTGCGTCTTTATCAAAGTCCATAAGACGTCACGCCCAAGTCGCATTCCAACGAAGATCGAACTGATGGAAAACCGGCGAAGAAGAAAAAGTGGTGGCAGGACCCGGAATTGAACCGGGGACACAAGGATTTTCAGTCCTCTGCTCTACCAACTGAGCTATCCTGCCAAGCGCTGCGACACGGTGCCACAAGCCGTGTTGGAATTGCAAGCGTTCAAAAGAAAAAATCGTCCGAACGCAAAAAATCATTTCAAGAGCGGTTCAAACCCTGGCTCAAAGGACAGTCCTCACGGATCCCTGAGGATCGCCAATCCCCAGCTCTGTCACGATCGCGCTTTGCGCGATGAACTCACGAGCGAAGGTTCGACTCGTCCAGTTTCAAGGATTCGCCCGAGGGATCTTGCACTTCCAGTTTCAAACGCGCCTGCCCGGCTCCAACATGCCGACCGTAAAGCCGCAGCGGATGCCAACCCGCTTTCAGGCGAACACTGCCGCTGAATCTGCCCGCTGGATTTCTCAACGGTTCAGCAATCACATGAATGTCGTGCAGGAACAGCATCGCCCCCGTATCGCTGTCGAGCGTGAACTTGTATTCGCCATCCTGCGCGGCGTGGAAATAACCGGTGAACGCAATACCAAACGGCTGGCTGCCGGAAGCCATTGCCAGATGGATCGAAGGCGCGTGGCCGGTCTTTGCGGGAGTGAGCGTTCGAAATTCCGGAAGCCACGGCCATTCGCCATTGAAAAGTGACCAGTCCAGGCCAGGCGAACCGGTCGGGGCATTCGCGATTGGCGGAACCAGAACGTCGTCGTAAGGGCGCGGCGCCTCGGAATCCGATTTGCGTAATTGCAGCACGCGCGCTTTCATCGCGGCCTGCAAGCCCGCAAGCTCAGGAGTTTTTGCCAGGTTATGAATTTCCTGCGGATCCTTTTTTAGATCGTAAATTTCAAAATCGTCTTCCGCCGATTTAACGCCGTAGCGAACACCTTTAAAACCATTCAGATAAACCGCCTGCATTTGCCCGCGCTTACGGCCGCGATGCGCCTGGGCAAATTCCGCAAATTTCGGAGTTCGCCCGTTTTGGAAATATTCAATGTACACTTCGCCCGGCAACCGCTGGCCATTTCCGGAAAGCGACGGCATCAGCGAAACGCCATCGGAAGCCGCCGGAACCGGCACACCCGCAATCTGAGCAAACGTGCTCAACCAATCCCACTGACCGGACGGCTGATCGTCCAGACGGCCCGCGGGAATCACACCCGGCCAACGCGCGAGCGTCGGCTCGCGCATGCCGCCTTCCCAGACGTCTCGCTTAATGCCATCAAACGGACCGAATCCGCGGAAGAAGGTCGGTGAGTATTCCTCAGGCAAATACGATTCAATTGACGGTCCGTTGTCAGAGCTGAAAACCACGAGTGTGTTGCCGTCGATTTTCAAATCTTTCACCAGCTGGAGCACATCGCCCACGGCGAAATCAATCCGGCGGACGTCATTGGCATAGCGCTTCTGCACATCGGGCCACGGCACTTCCGGCGTGGCGGGATTATGGTCCTGGTCCCAGGTGGCGTTGGCGTAATCGGGAAACATGTAGCCATCAACACTGCCTTGGGACGTGTTGAGCATCGCGTGCGGCTTGCCGGTCCACTGCACACCGCCGGTCAGGCCACCGCCAGCCGGATAAGCGCAGGGGGGATTTTGCAATTTCGCGTGCGGCGTATCGTAGGCCAGGTAAATGAAGAACGGCTGGTTCGGATGTTCGGCGGTCTGTTGCGTCATCCACTTTTTGGCGCGCGCCGTCCACAAATCAGCGGTGTAACACTTGTCCAGATCGCGGGAAACTTCGCGGTCATTTTCCCAAACCTCGCGATTGTCTTCCTTGGGATAATGAAAATGCCCGTCAACGTGCCGAACGTATCCAAAGAAATAATCAAAGCCTCGCCGGGTTGGATAGGCGGGCCAACCCTCCAACTCAGCGGCTTTGGCAGAAGCCGAAGCAGCGACGGACGGTTTCTTGCCTCCTTCACCGCCTCCTTGCAGGCCCCATTTTCCAAACGCCGCCGTGGCGTAACCCGCCTGTTGGAGCACCGTGCCGAGCGTATGCGAATCGGCCAGCGCCTTGTCGAATTGATTGTCGCGCACGTTGGCATTCCCTTGCGTGAGTCCCGCCAACAGCGACGCCCGCGATGGCGCACAAACTGGCGCGCCACTGTAATGCTGGGTCAACATCACACCGTCGCGCGCCAGCGTGTCAATGTGTGGGGTCGAAAAAAACGGAATCGCCCGGTCGTGCCGTTCGGCGCGTATATTTTGGTAGAAAACGCCGATGTCGCCATAGCCAAGATCGTCGCACAGGATGAAGACGATGTTTGGTTTTGGCGGAGCCGCTTGCGATGACGGAATCAGCGCGATAACGGACAGAATGCCTGCCAAAGCAAAAAGCATCCGGCGTTTGATTAGTTTGGATTTCATGGTGCCCAAGCTATTGCAGTTTTAGTCAATGAATCTCATTCCAGCGATTGGATTGGGACGGTCTTACCCTGAAAAATTGCTTTTCGCCACACGCCGGCTCGCGCCTGGTAGGGTGCTTGTGTGTGACCATCGCCGTGATGGTTGGATGCGGGCATTACGACGACCTCTTTCGGGCCCTGAATTTGGTTAAACGCGGCGAACACACCCGAAGGCGTTGCCGTTTCGTCGATCAAACCCAGCCCTACCAGCGCGGGACAATAAATGCGCGCGGCAAAATTTACCGCGTCAAAGTAGCGCGACGTTTCAAGCACCTTTTTGGGATCGTGATCGCCGGCTTGCGCGACCCAATACGGCCAGCCTGCTTTTCGGCCGGCGAGCCCGCCGGTATTATCGCAACCAGCCGGGACCAAAGTCAGAAGCCCGGTGACTTTTGGATTCAACCCAGCCGCCGCAAAACTCTGAAGTCCGCCTTGGCTCGTGCCGGTCACAATCAAAGTTTTTTCGTCCCAATCGGGGCGCTTGGAAAGAAAGTCCACTGCCCGAGAGCAGCCCAGCAACATGCGCAGGAAGTAACTTTTCTCGCGATCGTCGTTACCGATGGAGCTATAGTTTGCGAGCCCGTTGGTCATCTGATCTTTGTAGAAAGCCAACGGCTCATTGATCGGCAAATCGTGAGCGCTGATGTTCAGGACCAGCCAGCCGTCGGCTGCGAAACCGGTCACGTTCTTCTTTGGCAGGGGATAAACGCCCGCATATTGGAAGATCGCCATGGCTGGAAATTTTTTGCCGGCGGTCGGGCGCGCAAGCTGCCCTCGGATGTGTGTGCCGCGAATGTTATCGAGCGTGACCTTCCAATAATCAACCCGCGCGCTGCCACTGGCTTCCTTCGTAAGCTTGGCATTTTCCGGCACGGCGGCGAGTTCCGCCAGTTTGGCCTTCCAGAACGCATCGAAATCCGATGGAGTCGGCGCCGACGGTTCAATCTGCTGCGGGGCAACGGCAACGCCCGCGAGCGCAGAAATGTTCGTCAAGCCATCATTGATCACTCTGACTTCGGCAAGAATGGTGCCTGGCTTCTCCAGAGCCGCGCGAATCTCCGGCTTGCCAGTGGTAAGATCAATCACACCCTGTGCCAAAACGGAAGCCCCGCCCGCTTTCAACTGATACCTGACCTGCTTGATCGTGTGAGTTGGATCGTCTCGCGTTTCAACCCGCCAGACGATCGGTTCGTTTGTTTTGTAAATGGCGCTGGCGTGATTGGGCGTCAGAGTGACCGTCGGGCGAGCCAACGCGAGTACCGTCCAAAATATTACGGAAGAGCCAAGCAGAATACGTTTCATGACAAATGAATTCCTATGAGTGTTGCACCGAGCCGGTATTTCAGCACGAATCCAAACGCCGGGCCAGCCTTAATCAAGGGATTGACAGGTCCCAACGATCACGCCACTGGATCACGGGTTTTCCATTTGTGAGATTAACTGGCAGCCAGACGTTCAATGCTTCGCTCGCGGTTTGGGGCTTCCAGATGTCGAACATGGCGATGAACGCGTTGGTGTTGCCGACAACGGGAAGGATGAACGAGATCTGTCCACCAAAGGTTTTTTCAGGGCCACGACCGTTGTGCGAATTGGTTCCGCGACACGGATTTGGAAGGCTTGTATACGGGCCCGTGATTTGTTTCGCAACGAATGCACGCGCGGCATTGGGTTCCCAACCGCTGGAACCGGAGCCAATCAGGTAATATTTGCCATCCCGCAGCATGATGGCCGGCGCTTCGGTGTGCGGGGTAATGCCCGCAAGCACTGCATACTTCCCTTCTGGAAACAGATAATCGCCGCGCAGTTTTCCGATGCAGAATGCCTTGTCCGGTTTCCTGACGGTCATGTGATACACGACGCCGTCCTTATCGCGAAACATGGCGAAGTCACCGGAACCTTTCGGCGAATCCGCTCCGAGAAACTTATGTTGAAAACGAAAAGGTCCGTTCGGTGTAGTCGCGGTGGCAACACCAACAAACCCCTGTTCGTAGCCGGTCCCGCGCGGATAATATTTGAAGAACATGACGAACGTTTTCGTTCGCTCGTTGAACAGAACTTTCGGCCGTTCGAGAATGCAACCATACGCCAGATCGCTATCAGGTGAATCATACTGCACGGAAAGCACCAATCCTTGATCGCGCCATGTCAGGAGATTGGTGGAAGAATAGCAGTGGACGCCTCCGTCAGCGGCATCCTTCTCGGACTTGCCGGGCAACTTGTGCTCGCCATACCAGTAATAAACGCCCTTGAAAAAAATCACCCCACCGCCGTGCGCATTGATCGGTCTTCCATTTTCGTCATTCCACACCGTCCCGGGAACGAGTTGGCGTTGGGAGTTTATCTCTTGCGCGGGGGATCGGAACGGTGAAGCAAAAATCAACGCGGTCAGCACCGATAAACTGGCCAGCCTGAAAATCCAAGTTATGGACATGCGTCAGTTGAGATCGTTAAGCGAAGCGCCTTTAGCCGGTTTGGTTTCCAAGGATTTCAAACGTTTGGCGATACCCGCCACCGCCGCTTTTTCCGCGGCTTCATAGGCCGGGTTTTGATAAACGCGCACGTAGTCAAACACCGCTTCGTTGGGCAACTTGCTTTCATCAACAAACCGGTCGCCCTTTAGTTTGCTGGCGATGACGGTCAGCCAGACGTTCATTTCCTCATGGGTGAATCCATCGGTTCCCATCTCTTTCGCCAGATGGCCATCAAAGTAGAAACGCATTTTATCGGGCGTGAATTCACAGGCCCAGACGTGAAAGTCCTTCGAGGTATCCGGCGCGTTCTCAATCACCCATCGCCCGCCGTTCCAGGTCTGACCGCGCTTCGGATCAGGTCGGTGATTCACCACGCCAAAGCTGTAGAATTCCGGGTCGCCCCCGTCCTGTTCGCAGATATCAATTTCCAGGAAGCGCGGTCGCGACATCACGCCTCGATCAGGATCCGGGCAGAACATGGTCCAGAAAGCGGTGTGCCAGCCTTCCGCAGCAGGCGTTTTGAAACGTGCCTCGAAATATCCGTAAACGAATGCGGAACGACTGATCGCACCGCCGCCTGTGTAAGCCTTCCCCTTGAACGCTTCTTTCCTGCACGCGACCCGCAGCAACCCGTCTCGCACCGACACATTCTCCGGTCGTTGGCTGCTTTCGAGGCGTTGATCCACCCGATGACGCCATTTGTTTGTGTCCAGACAATCGCCGTTGAAGTCATCTGAGAAAACGAGCTTGTAGCCGGGCGGCGGCAAAGGCGTCGCTGCATTCGACAGCAAAACTGGAATGTGAATCTTGCTCTTGAACTTGGGTCGCGGTGCTTTGCCAGCCAAACTGCTGGAGTTTGTAGTCGTGACCTGTCCATGGGCAAAGGCGAGCCCTGTCAGTAAAACGATCCCAATTTGTAATTTTTTCGCGAGCATCAGGTTTATGGGTTTGTGTAGCAACGAACTTCGAACAATGCCGCCGGCGCAGTTCCGGGCGGCGCAACGAGATGAATATCCAGACAATCGGTTGTGACTACTTGCTGCAACCGGATCACTTGCCGCGACCGATGATTGCCCGTCACCTGCGCGAGCACACGCTCTGTATCGGTTCGCTCCGAGTTGCCGGAGTAATCCGCCGGAACCTTCAAAGTGCCGGCAGCCACCGGGGTTCGAACGCCCTGCGCGATGGCAATCTCACGCACGCAAAACGGCATTACGTTTTCGGGATGACCCATCAGGACGGATTCCATGGGATGATCGTAGTCCGTGTCAAAGGTCAACTCGATGCGGCCGATGGTCTGCGGTTTCTCCCAAGTCAGCCGCAGAATGGGTTGCTCATGGGCGAAATCCGCTACCCAGGCGTTGGGTTGGTTGGTCGGACGGGCCAAGCCGTTGGTCAGATTTTCCACGCCAAAGACCTGTAGCGGCGGGTCGATTTTCAAGGCGAAGTTTTTCCCGCCGGGCCGGCGCATCGGAGTCCAGAATTCAAAGGTATCAATCCCGATATCAAGCGCCGGAGTTTGGGTGGCTGATTTCGCGACGGATTTATTCGCGTTGTGACACACCGCCAAAACACCGGTGACGCGCTGGTCGCTTAAGTGAACGGACACATTCTCGTTCTTGATCAGACAAACAAAAACATACCGGAGCGCATCGATTGCAGTGTCGAACGCCAGCGACAACTTCTGCTGAAGACCAACAGACAACTCCACTCGCTGCGTCGACAGTGTAATATCCGGCGTGTGGTTTTCTGGCCGGCTGCTCACACGCAGTTCCACTTGCAGCGTGGTGGCCGCGCTCACGTCCACCAGAAATTCCAATTTGGGCATCGGCCCCGCGGCAACGGGCAACATCATTGCCCAAGAATTGGCCAGGAACAGCGTCTCACCGCTTGGTGCGAGGGCCGATAATTTCAATTCGCTGGATGCCGAGAGTGTAGCTTGGGCCGCCAGATTCTCCGGATCCTTCAATGCGACGCCGGGAATGAACTGGCCCATCCGCAACAAGCTCCGCTGCAATTCTTCCATCCGCGACGCGGCCAGCAAATCTCTCGGATTCAATTTATCTCGCAGGCACAATGCGGCCGCAATGCCTACCGCTTGCCCGTTCTGAGCGCAAGT
>JBQCEJ010000002.1:0-9670 GCA_051960355.1 Verrucomicrobiota bacterium
AGCGAGGCCCTCGATCTCGCCTGCCGCGCGCTCATCAATCCCGGCGACAAGGTGATGTATCATCAGCCGTGCTACGTCAGCTATTCGCCGAGCATCACGCTTGCCCACGGCATCGCTGTGCCCGTGCCAACCTTTGCGAAGGACGGTTTTGCGCTCACGGTTGAAGCCTTGCGCGCCGCGTGGGAACCGGGCTGCAAATTGCTCATGCTCAATCTGCCGTGCAATCCCACGGGCGGCACATGCGACCGCGCGCAGATCGAAGCCATCGCGAAGTTCGCGGTGGAAAAAGATCTCATCGTGTTGAGCGACGAAATTTATTCCGAGCTGACGTTCGAGGGCGTGCACACGAGCATTGCGAGCATTCCCGGCCTGAAAGACCGCACGATTTTTCTGCACGGATTTTCCAAGGCATTTTCCATGACCGGCTGGCGCATCGGTTACGCGTGCGGTCCGGCAACGCTGATCGAGGCGATGATGAAGGTGCATCAATATTCGATGCTCTGCGCGTCCATCATTGCGCAGGAAGCGGCCATCGAAGCGCTCGTGCGCGGTGAGGACGCCATGAAACAGATGCGCGAGCAATATCATCGCCGCCGCGACTACATTGTGCGCCGGTTCAATGAAATCGGTTTAAAGTGTCACCTGCCGCGAGGCTCGTTCTATGCGTTCCCGGATATTTCCAAAACTGGCATGAACGAAAAAGATTTCGCCATCGGCTTGTTGCAGACGGAGAAAGTCGCGATCGTTCCCGGCTCCGCCTTCGGCGAGAACGGCAAAGGCTTTTGCCGTGCCTGCTTCGCGACCAGCTACGAGCAACTCATTGAAGCGAGCAACCGCATTGAGCGGCACGTGCAAACGGTGACGGCGAAAGCCTGATCATTTTTGCAGCTCGGTGAGGGGTTTCGTCAACTTGAGTCTTACCTTGCAACAGCACAACAGCTAGCAATCGTTCCAATGACAGTTGCTGTGCCGATGCCTGGCGTGAGTTGAATCCATTCCAGAGCTGCTTGCCTTCGAAACCACGTCATCTGGCGTTTGGCAAACTGGCGGGTTTTGATTTTCACCAGTTCGATCGTTTCGGCCAGCGCACGTTCGCCACGCAGATGCTCCACCACCTGTCGATAACCCAACGCCTGCATCGCCGTTCGATTCTCCGTCAGGCCTTCCTTCAGCAACCGCTCGGTTTCCATTACGAGACCGCGACGGAACATCTCGTCCACCCGTTGGTTGATGCGAGCGTGCAGGTCAGCGCTGCCACGCGCGAGACCGTAGAAACGCGCGGTTTCGGAATCGAGTTTCGGGGGCTGATTCCATTCAGCGCGTTGAGCTGAAAAGGGCTTTCCGGTCAGCCGAATCACCTCAACTGCGCGCACCACACGTCGCGGGTTTTGGCGATCAATTTTCTCGTAAGTGGCCGGATCGCGATCGGACAGTTCCTGAAGCAGCTCGGCAATTGGAGCGGCTTCGAGTTGAACACGGAGTTCGGGATCGGAGGGCGGTGCTTCGCCCAGGCCTTCTCGGAATGCTTTGAAGTAAAGGCCGGTGCCGCCGCAGAAAATAGGAATGCGCTGGCGTGACTGGATTTCCGAAACCGACCGCCGGGCGAGTTCGACAAAGCTGGCGGCATCGAACGGTTGATTCAAATCCACCACGTCGATCAGGTGATGCGGCACGCGCGCGCGTTCCTCTGCGGAAGGTTTGGCCGTGCCGATGTCGAGTCCGCGATAGACCTGCATGGAATCGACGGAGATGATTTCGCCGCCGAGCTTTTCCGCGAGCTGAAGCGCCACTTCGGATTTGCCGACGGCAGTCGGACCCGCGATGAAGAGCGGTTCGAGACTTGGAGATCGAAGCGCCGTTTCGATGTTTTTTAACATCTGCGATTCTCGCAACTCAGCTCCGTTTGAACGAACGGCGCAGCAGGATGAACAGACCCAAACCGGCCAAAAGAATTCCGATGCTGACCAAATGCGCCGGAGTTAATCCGGCATGGAGATGCACGGCGGTGTAATCACCCCGAAACATTTCCACGATGGAGCGCGTCACCGCATACGCCATCAGGTAGGCGGCGAACACCTGGCCGTCGAATTTCTTGCGCCGATAGAGCCAGACCAATCCGAGATAAAGCCCAAGGCTCAGGAGCGAATCGTAGATTTGCGTGGGATGAACCGGAATTGCGATCCCGCCGACTGGATGAGTTTCATGGCCGACCGGATAGCGAATGGCCCAGGGCAGACTGCAGGCACGGCCATAGCAGCAGCCATTCATCAGGCAGCCGATCCGTCCGAACACGTACCCCAGAGCGACGCTGGGAGCGAGGACGTCTGCCATTTTCCAAAGCGGGACTTTCTTCCAACGCACGTAAAGAACGCACGCCAAAGCCGCGCCAAGGAGTCCGCCGTAAAAAACTAACCCGCCGCGTTGGATCATGAAAACTTCCGTCCACGGCGCGCTCGGAAAAAGTGGATCCTGCATGAGGTTGTCCCAATATTCCACGGCGTAAAACGTGCGCGCGCCGAGCAGCGCCCCGACAATCAGCCACGGCCCGATGTCCAGGGTTTTCTCGGCCGGGATACCGTCGCGCAAACCACGCCGGCTGGCAGTCCACAAGCCAACCAGAAAGGCCATGGCGACCATCACGCCATACCAATGAACTGAAAGGTTACCCAAAGTAAAAGCAATCGGATGCACAGGTGAAATCTACGGTTAAATCGCAAACATAGAGAAGCAAATTTCTCCAGGGCGAGCCTTACGTCAAGCGGGCTGGGGTTCAGGCGCGGCGCACAACGCTGTTTCTGGCGCAACTTGCCGACGCACTCGCTGCCGCTTAAGCTCTCCGGCACATGCCTCGTGAAACCAAAGAAGCCAAAGCCGCGCGCACGCAGCAGATCATCACCCGTTTGCGCGAAGCTTACCCCGATGCGCATTGCGAACTGAATTTCTCCAATCCGCTGGAATTGCTCATTGCCACCATCCTTTCCGCGCAATGCACCGACAAGCGCGTGAACATCGTCACCGCGGAGCTGTTCAAGAAATATCGTTCCGCCGCAGAGTTCGCCGAGGCTCCGTTAAGCGAGCTGGAGCAGATGATCAAGACCACTGGCTTTTACCGCAACAAGGCCAGGAACATCAAAGCTTGCTGCCAATGGCTGGTGGAGAAACACGGCGGCAAAGTGCCTCAAACCATGGCTGAACTGATCGAACTGGGCGGCGTCGGGCGCAAGACCGCCAACGTGGTTCTCGGCAATGCTTTCGATATCAATGAAGGCGTCGTCGTGGACACGCACGTGGGCCGACTTTCGCTGCGGCTTGGATTCACGAGCGAAACCGATCCCGTCAAAATCGAGCACGCGCTGATCAAACTCGTGCCGACCGAGGAGTGGACACTCTTCAGCCATCTGTTGATCTGGCATGGGCGCCGACGCTGTTACGCGCGCAATCCGGATTGTCCAAAGTGCGAAGTAAAATCGCTGTGCCCGCAAATCGGCGTAGCCAAGAAAGCCAAATCTTGATGAGCCCTTCCTGGCTGCTGCTCAATTCCGGTTCCTGCGCTCCCGCCTTCAACATGGCTTTTGACGAAGCCTTGCTCGAGGCGATGCCGCGGCTGCAAACGCCTGTGCTCCGTTTTTACGGCTGGGATGAACCCGCGGCCTCATTCGGCTATTTTCAAAAATACTCGGAAGTCGAGCGCACGACGATGTTGCGTCCGCTCGTGCGGCGACCGACGGGTGGCGGGATTGTGCCGCATGACGCCGATTGGACTTACAGCGCCGCTTTTCCCACGGATCACGAATGGTATTCGTTGAAAGCGACCGAGAGCTACCGGCGCATTCACGAATGGATTCAAGCCGCGTTCGCGGAATTGAATGTCACGACAGAACTCGCGCCGTGCTGCCAAAAAGCCGCGCCCGGCCAATGCTTCATCGGCTATGAGCAGTCGGATGTGCTGTGGCACGGGCGCAAGATTGCGGGCGCAGCGCAGCGTCGGACTCGGACAGGTTTGCTGATCCAAGGTTCTGTGCAGCCGCCGCCAGTTCCTCTAAAACGAGGCGATTGGGAACAGGCGATGAACCACAGCGCAGCCGTGCGACAATCAGTGGAATGGCGCCGTCTCGAAATCGACACGGCACTAAAGCGGCAAACAGACGAACTGGTTCGCACCAAATACTCGCAGTCCGCTTACAACCAGAAGCGCTGAGACTTTACAAGCGTTTGTCGCTTCGGGAAGATTGCGGCCATGAAACGAGGGACGGGCGAACTTCTGGGACGGGTGATCAAAGCGTTGGTTGTTTTTGCAGCAGTTGGATTAACCGAGCGCAGCCGCGCCGAAAACCTCCTGACGGATTTTTTCGATTATCCCGATGGCGGGTTGGTCACGGCCAGCGGAACGCAATGGAGCACGCACAGCGGCACGGCCAATCAGGTGAGCGTACTCGGCGGCGAGCTTCAATTGAGCGCGAGCAACACGGAAGATGTGAATGCACTTTTGGCAGGTCAGCCGTACGATTCCGCGGGAATTACCAACCGATTTTACGCCAGCTTCCGGGTGAGATTTACTTCACTGCCTAGCGCGAGTGGAACGTACTTCGCCCATTTCAAAGGCGCTTCCAGCACGGCTTTTGCCGGCCGCATCTGGGCGCTCACGAGCGGCGCCGCGCCGGGAAAATTTCGCTTGGGAATCTCTTCGACGAGCAGTTCGAGCGTCAGCGCCACGGCTCCGATGGATTTGGAACTGAACACCGACTACACCGTGGTCACGCGCCTGGTTAACAGCGATTCCGTGACAAAGCTTTGGATCAATCCGACGGCAGAATCCGATCCGAGTATTTCCAGCAGCGAACCGGCTGAAGCTTTCACAGTTGTCGCCTATGCATTTCGGGAAAACACTGGCGAAGGAAGCTGCCGCATTGATGATCTGCGGGTTGGCACGAGCTTCGCGGATGCGGTAACCAATGCGCCGTTCCAGCAATCTCCAACCATTGTCACTGCCCCACAAAACACGGCCGCAGTTGAAGGTGCGACCGCCCAGTTCAGCGTGAGCGCCGAAGCGGTTCCCACGCCGACCTTTCAATGGCGATTCAACGGCCTCGCTTTGCCCGGAGCAGTCAGTTCCAATTTGACCTTGGCGAATGTGAGTTTCGCCGATTCCGGCTTTTACAGCGTGACGATCAGCAATGCGTTGGATGAGATCACGAGTGAGCCTGCGGTGCTGAATGTTTTCTCCGCCTCGGCTCCGGCCTTTTCGTTGCTCACCTACAATCTGCATGGCAATGGCGTTTTGAATTGGAGCACGAATACGGCTCATGTCCGTTCGATCGGGCGGCAAGTTGAATTTCTTGATCCTGACATTCTTACGTTCCAGGAAATTCCCGTGACCAACAACGGGACCGCGCAGATGGAAAACTTCGTGGCGGCCTTTCGCCGGGGCTTTTACCTGGCCACCAATTCGAGCGACGATCTTTACATTCGCAGCGTGATTCTGAGCCGGTTCCCGATTGTGGCCTCGCGCAGTTGGCTGCACGCCTCGGATCTCACGCCGTTCGGTTATACCAATTCGGGATTCACTCGCGATTTGTTCGAGGCGGAAATTGCAGTGCCGGGTTTTCCGCAGCCGTTGCACGTGTTCACCATCCACTTGAAGTCCAGCCAGGATAATGATTCTGCGGCCAAACGTGCGGCTGAAGCGGGCGCTGTTTCCAATTTCTTCGTCACCGGTTTTCTAACCACCAACAGCTTGCGACCTTATATCCTCACAGGAGACATGAACGAAGATATCCTGCGGCCGGCGCCCAGCGACCCACAGTCTGTGCAGCGGTTGATCAGTGCGCCGACCGGCCTTCAACTCACGACGCCGTTCAACTTCATCAACAACGGTGCGCTGACTTTTTCGATTCAAAGCGCGAATGGATTGAGCCGTCGTTATGATTACATTCTGCCGTGCGGATTGCTCTGGTCGAATGCGGTGAGCAGCGAAATTTTCCGCACCGACCTCCTTGATCCAGTTCCCGCCAATCTCTTCAGCAACGACGATCAAATTGCGTCCGATCATCTGCCGGTGCGTATGGTCTTCGCAAATCCGTACACCAAGCCGTTTCGCGTCTCGATTTGGAACAGCAACGAAACGGTAAACCTCTCCTGGCCCTGCACGCCGGGTCAGGCGTATCGCGTCGAAAATTCCTCCAATCTGACCTCCTGGACGCCGTTTCTGGATAACGTGCTGGCAACCAACGCGGATTACTCGATCAACAGCAATCGCGCAGACGGAAATCAGTTCTTTCGCGTCCGTCGATTGCCCTGATTCGGCGGTTGGAATCCAAACTGCTTAAAGCGGATCGCCGCATCATTATCATTACCGGAGAGGACATCGGTGAGGCAAAGAAGCGCGGCGAAATGTGGCTATAGGTTTCTTTGCCCTTCCATCCACTGCCGGGCGACGGTGTTAATGCCCTCATCGCCCAACTTTTCTTTTACCGCTTCAAACGGTAGAAGCGCGAACCGTCGCCAATGGGCTCGGTCACGAGCTTCTGATCGCCCACATACTCGGGCTCGGTTGCGACGGTTGACCACGAGTTGCTGGCGGCCAGGTTGGTGCTGGATTGCAGGACGTAATCCGAGAGGTTGACCGACCAGGAGAGGCGAATTCCGTTGGACAATGGCCCTTGTAGATTGAGCAGTGGCACGACGTAAATCTCAGTGATCGCGGTGGCGATGTTGTTTGTCGGAATCGGATCCGCAAGCGTGCTGAAGGCAGCGGCTGAATCGGTAATGAATGCGGTTTGATTTGGTGTCACGGTCAGGGTCACCGTCGCTTTGGCAAAGGCGCCGATCGTCCCAAGATTTCCGATGATTGGATTGCCGCTCGTGACGAGTGTTCCCTGTGATTTCGAAGCGCTCTTGAAGCTGACTTCTCCCGGCAACCAGTTGGTGAACGCCACCGCTGGAGCCGAGACCGACCCTTTGTTGGTAATCGTGATGATGTAGGTGAAATCGTTCCCGAGCAACAGGGACG
Organism: Verrucomicrobiota bacterium; assembly: GCA_051960355.1. Classification (GTDB taxonomy): domain Bacteria; phylum Verrucomicrobiota; class Verrucomicrobiia; order Limisphaerales; family DASXHY01; genus DASXHY01. Next base: position 7,010 of record JBQCEJ010000002.1, read on the forward strand.
CGGGCGCGGCAATGCTCACCGCCAGGTCAGTGGAATAATCCAGCACGAACGACGACGCGCTCACAGTCGTTCCCGCCGGCACAGTCACAGAAACCGGGCCGGTCGTCGCGTTGGTCGGCACAATCGCCGTGAGCACGCCGTTGGTTTGCACGGAAAACACGGCATTGGTGCCATTGAACTTCACGACCGTCGCGCCCGCGAAATTCGTTCCGAGCAGAGTTACGTTCGTTCCCGGCAGACCATGAGTCGGGGTGAAACCGTCGATGATCGGGACACCGTAAAACACCAGATTGCCACTGTTCGTCGTTCCAAACGGCGTGGTGACGAAGATTGGCCCGTTGATGACGCCGGGCGGCACCACGGCTCCGATGATTCCATTGTTGGTAACCGTGAAGCTCGCGGCCGGACTGCCAGTGAAGGAAACCGCGCTGGTGCCGAGGAAGTTGGTGCCTTTGATTTGCACCGTGGTGCCGGCGGGACCGTTGGTGGGCGTAAAGCTCGTAATTCGCGCCGGCAAATAGAAGAGCTGCGCCGTGGTAAAGGAACCGTCCCCGGTGGTGACGGTGATGGGGCCATTTGTGGCCTTGTTCGGAACTGTCACGGTGAAATTGCTGAAACTGATCGCGCTCGGCGATGCCGCCACCACACCGGCGAACTTCACGGAAAGGTTGGCCGCATTGAAGTTGGCGCCAGTGACCGTCACGCTGCTCCCGATCGTTCCGAAGCCCGGCGAGAATCCAAAAATGGTTGGCTGGATGACGAAGTTGCTGGAGGTGATCGCCGGGTTCACGGCGGGCGTTTCAACCCGCACCTGCCCGGTAATCGCCCCCACGGGAACCACAGCGCCAATAACGTTGTTGTTGGTGACCCAAAACGCAGTCGCCGCCACATTTCCGAATTTCACCGCCGTTGCGCCTGTGAAATTGGCGCCGCGAATTATCACGTTCGTTCCAGTGCGACCGCTGCTCGGCGAAAAACTGGTAATCACCGGCGGCACGTAGAAGAGCTGTGCGCTGGTGTAAGAACCAGCCGCTCCACTGGTAACACTGATCGGGCCGGTGGTCACTCCAGTCGGCGGATACGCCTTTATCACATACTCAGCGGAGGTATTGACTGTTCCCAGCACGCCATTGAATCGCACGGTCGGGGTGACACCACCGGCTATGAAATGCGCTCCGTTGATGGTCACTCAAGTCGCGGAACTGCCGCTGGTAGGTGAAAAGCTTTGAATGTAAGGACCCGAGCCAATGACGGTGAAATCGGTGCCGCTGTAGGTTTCGTTGTTGCCAACTTTGACGTAAATCGCCCCTGCCCCGAGCGGCGCATTCGGCGGAACCTTCGCCTGAATATAGGTATCCGAGGTCGCTTGCGCGGTGGGATCCTGAACGCCGTTGAACTTCACGACCAGCGCCCCGCCGGTGAATCCACTTCCCTGAATGGCGATAAAAGTGTTGTCGCCAGACCCGGCGATCGTCGGGGAAAAGCTGGTGATGACCGGAACGGCATACCCCGGAAGCGCGCAAAAAAACAAAGCGCCAAGCAAGCTGCGAGCGGATTTAGACTTCATTGATTCTGATTCTCCAGTGAACACCAGCGTTCCAAGCCGCTGATCTCCACCAATGCAAGCCTCAGCATTAACGAGCGGCAGATTGAAAGCAAACTCGTTTCCCCTGAATACGCTTGCCACGATTTTCCATCCGCAGGCAGACTCGCTGGTCATGGCTTTGCCTTACAAGATCGCGACGCTGCTGTACTGCTTTAACGAGCGCGATGACATTCTGCTCTTGGAACGGACGCAGGAACCGAATCGCGGGCTTTGGAGTCCGCCCGGCGGCAAGCTCCACACCGACGTCGGCGAATCTCCTTACGCCTGCGCCTGTCGCGAGGCCAGCGAAGAACTCGGCCTGAACTTCCAAGCCGCTGATCTGCACCTGACCGGCATGGTGAGCGAGCACGGTTATCAGGGCCAAAGTCATTGGCTCATGTTCTTGTTCGAAGTAAAAAAACGCTTAACCAGCTTGCCCCAACCACATCGCGAGGGGCGCTTCGAATTTTTTCGGCGGGAGGAAATGGACGGATTAAAACTGCCGCAAACTGACCGCGAAACAATCTGGCCCTGGTTTTGGAAATATCGCGGCGGCTTTTTCGCTGCGCCTTGTCACTGTCATCCGGCTGGCCACAATGATTGGACTTTGGAAGAAGCCAACACCTGAGCGAAAGTTGCGTTCCAATTCAGATTTCCAGATTCGGCTACTTTAAAAATCATGGACGAACCGATCATTGATCTGCAAAGCGACCATTACTTCATGGGCGAAGCGTTGCGCCAGGCCGCCAAGGCCTATGAAGCGGAGGAAGTTCCCGTGGGCGCCGTGGTGGTGCGCGACGGTCGCATCATTGCGCGCGCTTCCAACCAGGTGGAAATGCTCAAGGACGCCACTGCGCACGCCGAAATGCTCGCACTGACGCAGGCGGAAGTGGCGGTCGGCGACTGGCGCTTGACCGATTGCACGCTGTACGTGACCAAGGAACCGTGCCCGATGTGCGCTGGAGCGATTGTTCATGTGCGGCTGGCGCGCGTCGTTTTCGGCGCGAGCGATCTCAAGGGCGGTGCGGCTGGCAGCGCGTTGAACTTGCTCCAGTTTCCGACGTTGAATCATCGTT
>JBQCEJ010000003.1:0-19727 GCA_051960355.1 Verrucomicrobiota bacterium
TGCCAAATCCACAACACTGAAAACGACCGTGACTGGGCCGGGGACTTTGACCTTTTGGTGGATGTTTTCGCCATTGACCAGCCCATTCCCAAACACCTTGTCATTTTCTTCCAGTCAGGGAAATGTTCTGGCCAGCGTACACTCGACAACGGGTTGGCAACAGAAGACAATTTACCTTGGTGCTGGTCAACAGACCTTGAATTGGAATTATGCGCGTTACACATTCATCAGCGCCCAGAGCACCGGCTATGTGGATCAGGTGAGCTTCACACCGGGAAGCACACTGCCCACGTTGACGTCCATGTCGCCGAATGCTTTCGTTCGGGCCGGTGCCAACGTCGCGTTGAGTGTCAGCGCCTATGGGACGCCGCCGTTGACTTATCAGTGGCAATTGAATGGCACCAATTTGCTCAACAAAACGAATACCTTTTTGAATCTGACCGGAGTGCAACTAACGAATGCAGGACAGTATTCAGTTACCATCACGAATGGCTATGGAAGTATAACAACCAACGCCGCATTGTGGGTTGGCCAATTTGCGCTCGATAATAACGCAACCAATTTATTCTTTTCCACGAATGGTTTCCAGTTGCAATTGGACGGTATTTTAACCACGAATCCGGTGGTAATCTTTGGTTCCACTGATTTGTTGAGTTGGCTGCCTTTGTTCACGAATTCAGCAACCACCGGTTCAATTCAGTTTTTGGATGTAATGGCAACCAATTTGCCAACACGCTTTTATCGCGCACGGGAATAATTGAATCTTTCAAATGCCGCAACCCACCACCGCCCAATCTCTCGGCGCACTGTTAAAATCTGCGCGCGACATCATGCGCAAGGACAAGGGGCTCAATGGCGATCTCGATCGCCTGCCGATGCTCACTTGGATCATGTTCCTGAAGTTCCTCGATGATCTGGAACTTCAGCGCGAGGACGAGGCCAAGCTTGCCGGGAAGAAATTCAAGCCCGCCATCGAACCGCCTTATCGCTGGCGCGATTGGGCCGCCAAATCCGACGGCATCACCGGCGACGAACTGTTGGCGTTCATCAACAACGAAGAAGCGACGTTGCCCAATGGCAAGAAAGGCGCGGGTTTGTTCCGCTACTTGCGGACATTGACCGGTTCAGACAGTGCCAGTGCTGCCAGCACCGCCCGCGACACCGTCGCCACCGTATTCAAGGGCGTGGACAACCGCATGAAGAGCGGTTACCTCCTGCGCGACGTCGTCAACAAGATCGCCGGTATCCATTTCACTTCCAGCGACGAATTGCACACGCTGGGCGCGCTCTACGAATCCATGCTCCGCGAGATGCGTGATGCCGCGGGCGATTCCGGCGAGTTCTACACCCCGCGCGCTGTCGTGCGCTTCATGGTCGCCGTCACCGACCCGCGCCTCGGTGAGAAGGTTCTGGACCCGGCGAGCGGCACGGGCGGGTTTCTGGTGGAAGCGTTTTCCCATCTGTCCAAGCAGGTTAAAACCGTGGCCGATCGCAAGGTGCTGCAAGACACGAGCCTCTACGGCTGCGAACCGAAACCCCTGCCGTATCTGCTCTGCCAGATGAACCTGCTGTTGCATGGACTCGACGCGCCGCAGATTGATCCTGGCAACGCCCTCCGCCACAAGCTCACCGACATCGGCGAGCGCGACCGCGTGGACGTGATCCTCACCAACCCACCGTTCGGCGGCGAGGAAGAGCGCGGCATCCAGGGCAATTTCCCCGAGGACAAACAAACGTCGGAAACGGCGATGCTGTTTTTGCAGCTCATCATGCGGAAGCTGCGCAAACACTCCCTCTCCGCTCTGGGGAGAGGGACAAAGGGTGAGGTGCTTCCGGCCCGCGCCGCCGTCGTCGTGCCGAACGGCACATTATTCGGCGATGGCGTGTGTGCGCGAATCAAGGAAGAACTGCTCAAGGAATTCAACCTGCACACCATCGTCCGGCTGCCCAACGGCGTGTTCGCGCCCTACACCAGCATCCCGACGAACCTGCTGTTCTTCGACCGCTCCGGCCCCACGCGCGAAGTCTGGTATTACGAACAACCACTGCCCGAAGGCCGGAAGAACTACACCAAAACCGCGCCCATCCAGTTCGAGGAATTTGCCGATCTCATCAAGTGGTGGGGCAAACGGAAAGAGACGGACAACGCATGGAAAATGCCCGCCGCCGAATTGCTGGCGAACGGCTGCAATCTCGACCGCAAGAACCCGCGCGCCAAGGAAGACATCACGCACCTGCCGCCCGAACAACTCGCCGCCGACATCCTGAAAAAGGAACAACGCATCGCGGAAATCATGGGCAACATCCGCAACCTCCTCGCGAAGAAATGAAGAATGCTTGGCCAATGCTGCCACTAGGTGAAGCGTTGCAGAAGCGTGAATGCGACGTCGCGGTGAATGCTGCTGAGTCTTATCAATTCGCCGGAGTGTATTGCTTCGGACGCGGGGTGTTTCGCGGACAGGAGAAGCTCGGAAATCAATTCGCCTATCAGCGACTCACGCGACTTCGTGCAGGTAACTTCGTTTATCCAAAGCTAATGGCTTGGGAAGGAGCGTTCGGCATCGTTCCTGAAAGCTGCGACGCCTGCGTTGTCTCGCCAGAGTTTCCGGTGTTTGAACTCAATCGCCAACGCATCAGCTCAGAGTTTCTGAATTTCTATTTTCAGATTCCACGAGTTTGGGAAGAAGTCTCAGGTGGCAGCACTGGCACAAACGTTCGTCGACGCAGCCTTCACCCGGACAATTTTCTGAGCGCAAAGATTCCAATGCCGCCATTGGCGGAGCAGCGGCGAGTGGTAGCGCGGATTGAGGAACTGGCCGCCCAAATCCACGAAGCCCGCACCCTCCGACACCAAGCCGCCGAAGAAGTCGAGGCGCTTTTGAACGCGGCATTGGAACGTATGTTCCCTGAAAATGATGAATCGCAAATCAAATACCAATTGGTGCGCGACGCAATTGAAGGACATAAACAGGGCTATTACTCCAGCGGCAAACCTGCTGAAGGTGTAACCAGATTCGCTAGAATAACGGACATTTCCGATAATGGTTTCTTTGATTACTCCAACATGCCCAGAATTGCCGTGGATGAGGCAACGCGTGAAAGTTTTCGTGTCCGCCCGAATGACTTTTTGTTTGCGCGAACGGGTGGCGCTGGGCGTTTTGCACTAGCTACCGAAAGCTTGGACTGCATCTTTGCGTCGTATTTGATTCGGTTCACGTTCAAGCCGGACTATCTACCGAAGTTTTTACACTTTTATTTGCGCAGTCCGCGTTTTCAAAATCGGGTTCGGTCGCGAATTCATGGCGGGGCAAATCAAAATGTCCACGCTGAGGATATTAAAGATGCAACCGTTCCCCTGATTTCGCTATCCGAGCAACGGCGTATCGTGGCCGAGCTGGACGCGTTGCAAGCGGAGGTGGACGCGCTGAAGCGCCTGCAAGCCGAAACCGCCGCCGAGTTGGACGCCTTATTGCCCGCCCTCCTCGACCGAGCCTTCAAAGGAGAATTGTGAGAGAAATCAAAATCTTTGAGGTTCCCCCGATTTAGTGGACAGACGGGGGTGGGTGCGACAAAAAGAAAGCACTCATGGAAATGAATCAGAAACCGGACCGCAAATTAAAGCGTTACGACGAAGCGTTCAAACGTTCGGCGGTGGAGCTGTTGCTCCACAGCGGCAAATCGCTCAAGCAGATCGCCACTGAGCTGGGTATGGGAGGCGCGTGTTGTCATTGAGCAGTGGCGCCTCCAATATAACGGGCAGCGACCGCACAGTTCATTGGGGTATCAGACGCCCGAGGCATTTGCGGGGCGCGGCATCGAATGTTTGCCGCTCCGGTCGGGCTACGCCCTCCCTGCGCGGCAAACATTCGAAAGAAACAAAACATCAAACCTATAGCAGAACTCTAATTTTGATGTGTCCACTCATCGTGGTCAGGTCAGCCCGACAGTCAATTCCGCTTCGTCCCAACGCCCAGATCTTTCGGCTGCGGCAATGAGGGGAATTCACATGGCCGCGCTTGTCTGTGCGGGGAACCACTTGAAATTGCGCCAAACCCGTCCGCCGCGAAACATCGACCCGCAACCATTCCGCGTGATTCGTCGGGCCGTAGGCGGAAACCCAGAACTTCGAATCAATAATTGTCCACCACATTCCCTGGCTCGTATCCGCTCTGATCACGATGATGCCGAAACATTCGTGACGGAACTTCAAGGGAAAGAACAGTGGCTGTCGGCCAGGCAATGCTGGATCGGTTTATTTCTCCTTCAGCGTGGGCATGGCCGCGCGCAGTTCCTTTTCGGAGGCGGCATTCCAATAGCCGCATTCCAGCTCGAAAAAGACTGAAGTGTAAGGCAGCACCAGCGGTGTTTTGATCACCAACACCTTGAAGGTTTTGCCGGCCTCGGCCAGCTTACCAATGATTTCTCCATGCGGCAGATCCTGGACAGTTTTCTTCGCCAGCGCTTTTTCCAAGCCCTGCCGATAGTCGCCAATTCCGGGAGCATTTTTTTCCGCGACGAATTTCAGCTCCGCATCGGTGAACACGTTTGGCTGCACGTGTTTGGTTTTCGCCAGTTCGCTCAACACAGTTTTTACGACTGTCAACTGATCGGCATCGGCGCAGATCGTCTCAATGCCGGGCGCAATTTGCAGTGGATACGCCGCATCCACCACGACGATCTAGTTGCGATGGCCGAGCAGCGGCAGCTCTTTTCGCAAGGTCTCCTTCCAGTTTTCGGCGGCAAATAGAGTTGTGGTGGCCAGCAACGCCACCAGAGTGATGAGGGTGAGCTTTTGGTTTTTCATGGTTTGTTTGCAATTCAAGTCAGGGCGACAACTAATTCATTTTCCGGAGCGAGTTGAACTTCGCGGGACAATGTGATGAGCGCGCGTGTTCCTGTCACTTTCAATTCCGCAGGCACATTGGTTTTGCCCAGCAGCAGTTTCACGCTTGAGTTACTCATTCCCTCGGCCAGTGTGAGCGACAAGGTTTTCAAACGCAGCTGGCCCCAGCGCACGACGATGGCCGCCGTCAGTTTTCCACTGTCGATTTTTTGCGAGAAGGTCCCCCACCCTGCCGCACTCGTGAACGCGCTTTTGAAATTTTCAGGCGCGAGCTTTGGAGCAAAACCCAGGTGCGCGTTGGGTCCGTGATATTCAAATCCACACGCCGCCAGATACACACCGTAACTGGCCATGCTGCGGACATAATGATCGCCGCATTCGACCTCGTTCCAGGGATTGCGGCGCGAGGCGTGATAACGATCATGCACGGCGCGGGTGACCGCCAGGCCTTCCGTGATCATGCCTTCCCAAAGCATGTGCCCGGCGACTTGATACTCGAAGCCGTTCATGCACTCGTTGAAATAGCCGGCAGCCCATTCCGCGCCATTGCCTTTGGCCTGCGTGTAATCCCAATCCGTGCGCGGAAAAGTGCACATCAGCAGTCCTGCCTCGCCGGGCATTGCATACCAGCGGCCCGGTTTGTAAGCCTCACGATACGGCCCGACCACGGGAGCGAAGTTGTAACGCCAGATCGAACCCAACGCAGTGCGGGTCTCCCGCTCCGGAAACACCCGAGGCAAGCCGACTTGAAAAGCCCAACTCTGCCCCATGACCTGGTCAATCTCACAACCCGTGCCCGAATTGATCGCGTCCAGGTGCTTGGGATCCACCTTGTTCATGAAGTAGTCGCTGTCAAAAAGTTGCGCGACGATGTTCTTCTGGCCGATGCTGAAAATCTGGCGGCATTGCCGGGCGAAATCCGGATCGCCCACCTCATCCGCCATTGTGGCGGCGGCATTGAGCGCCGCCAAATAGAGTCCACTCAGCCAGGCAACCTTTCCGTACCAGTCAGCGTCGAGCGTGTTGTGCTGGTTGCTTTCCAGGAGGCCATCGGCATTGGCATCTTTGGCGATCAACCATTCCGTTGCCTTCCTGATGCGGGGCCAGTTGCGTTTCAAAAATTCCGCGTCGGCCGACATCTGATGTTCGCGAAGGGCGCGCAAGATCACGCCAGCCTGCCCATCGACGGCGGGTATGTTGTTGAATTCGCCTCGAAAATGAATCGCCCCATCTGGCTGCAGCGCCAGACCGAGATCGACTTTCTCGCGCAGAATTCGCTCCAGCTCCGGAAAGATGCGGGCCACGGATTGGGCGTAATGCCACACATGGCTGCACGTCCCTTCACAGCAACCGACGCCTTCCCAACTGTAGAAACGGCCATCGCCGAAGCGGAAACAGGTGGAGGTCGCGAGAGTCGAAGTGTTCAAAAATGTGCGATCCAGAAACCAGAATGGCAGCGTGGAATCATACCAGGTGTCGTGCCAGAGCCGGGTTTGCGAGGCGAGCCGGTCAAAATGTTTCGCCACATAAGCCGCGACGGATCGCGCCGAATCGAACTGCGTGGCGTAATGTCGGCCGGGCGGCAGGCGATTTGGACTCAGGTTCAGGTTCGGCATGAACCAGGTGATCACAAAGGTGACCTTGGTGGATTGGCCCGGCGCGAGCTTGAATTTGCGGGCAAGTGAACCGGCTAACTTCTCGCTGAACTTTTTGGTCGTCGACTCGGTCACCGGCTCGGTCGCGGAAAAAACTCCCAGCGGCACCCCATCCGTAGGCAATGACGTGTTCGGCTGGTCATCGGGTTGGGCGTTGAGCAAAGCGAGTCCCATCGTGCCGAAATCGCCTTCCTTGGCCAGCGACCCGAGCGATTCACGAGGACGATCACAGAAGACGATGTCATCCACCCCGATGTTGCCCCAGGGACCCGCCTGATTGTCCACAATTTCAATCTGCCCGGTCTTGCCGGCCCACTCGCGCACATCCCAAATCTGGGGCCGCAGACGATTTTCATTCGCGCCGGTGGCCGACAACACCACCTTGTTATCGACCAGCAGATTGACGCAGGTTTTCCCCGCAAATTTGCCCCCGCCAATCAAGAAGGTGATATAATTGCGCTCGATAGGAAACGGTCGGCTCAACAACTGGCCGATGGCATCATCCTTTTGGTTCAGGTCTTTTCCCGGAGCCGAGGCGTGGCTGTTAACCAGTCGTTCGCCCTGAGCGCCGACACTGCGCTGATAGCGCGGCATTTTTGCGGCTTCAACTGGGCCGCTGCCGAAAGCCGTCCCCGTGATGGACCAGTTCCCGAAATTTTCGCTCTCAAAATTTTCGAACACAATGTCGGGACGGTCACTCGGCGTCCCGGTTGGCAGATCCTCCGCGCTGCACTGGAGCACGATCAGGCCTGGCGCGCGCACCACGCGATTCCGGCGCAGGCCGTCGCGCATTTCCCCGCTGTAGAGGCACACCGCATTTTCCAGCCAGCCCGCCAGTTCGCCTTCGACCTCGGCGGTCCCTGAGTTCCGGAGCGTGAATTCCATTACGGTCGCAGGCAGTGACGAATCCTCCGTATTCAACGGAATGAAGGGTGAAAATGCTTCGAGACTGACGCTCACCGGACACTCGGGATCCGCATAGTTCACATAGCCAATCGGATATTCACCGGTAAACGACACCTCACTCCAATGCGCCGCATCCATTGTCCGCTCGTGGGTTTTGCCACCTGCGTTTATCCGCAACGCAAAGCCCTGATCCAAGGGCGAAGAGGGTTGCATCGGATGAGCGTAATGCTCAGCCTTGGTCCGAACCTCGCGGTTGAAGATATCCCAATGCCATAAGTTGCCATCGCCGCCGAGGTAAAGTTGTCCCGCGCAAATGCCGCCGATCGGCATGCCGATTCGGGCCAGATCAGTGCCGCGATACGTGTTGCGCTTGCCGCGCGCCGTCAGCGACTGTATCCATTCCGGCGAAAGTTTTTTATCACGCGGCACCAGCTTCTCGAAATCGGCGCGGGTGAACGGTCCCGCCATCGCATATTCCCAAGGACGGAAAGTCAGCGCCCCAATTCCACTTGCGCCAAGCAACCTCAGGAAATCACGGCGGGCAAATCCCGACGCAGGCGCGGAATTCGACGGCGTGCCGCAACCGCATTGGGGACCGCTACATTTCGGGTGAGAGTTCAGGTTCATGCTCTCAATGAGGCATAGCCATGTCACATCGCACAAGGGTAAAAACAAACCGAACACTCTGGGTTTGCTCATGTCTTCTTCATCGGAGGGCGATGCTACAGATTCTGCACACTCCGGTATGAAACATTTTGGGGATGCGCGACAATCCGAAGGTGACGCAACACGCCGTGCAACACGCCGCCCACGCCACACCCGCCGGGCTGACCCTCACGGCACAGCAAAACCGCTCGCGCAATCTCTTAGAAATTAGACGCGAATTCGCTACCCACTTCCCCGCCGACAGATGGTAGCCTCCCCACCAGACGGCGCTCCGAATCCGCAGTTCGCAGCGCAACGTTATTTTTGAAAACCGTAATGATAAACAATACCATCGCTTCGCTCCGCCTCACCGCCACCGGGCGCATCAACAATGCAAAGCCAAACGCCAGAAACATAAATTTCATTCTCCTTGTCCTCGCTGCGCTGGTGGCGGCACCGCTGGCGCTCCCCGCTGCGGAATTGAAATTGGCCGGTGTCTTTACTGATCATCTGGTGCTTCAACGTAACTGCCCTGTTCCCGTTTGGGGCTGGGGCAATGCGGGGGAACAAGTATCGGTTGAATTTGCCGGACAACGGAAAGTTGCCACGGCGGACGGTGCCGGCAAGTGGATCGTGAAACTTGATCCATTGCCCGCCAGCGCGCAGTCGCGCGTGCTCACGGTGACCTCGGCAACAGGAAATCGCGAGGTGCGCATCGCCGATGTGCTGGTAGGCGACGTATGGCTTTGCTCAGGCCAGTCGAACATGTACTTTCGCATGAACCGCGTGGAAAACTCGAGCGCGGAAATTGCTGCCGCCAGTCACCCTGAACTGCGATTCTTTTCCGCCGCAGAACAGTTCGCCCAAGAACCTGCAACCAACGTGGCAGGCCAGTGGCGTCCGCTTTCTCCGGCTACCGCGGCCGATTGTTCGGCGGTCGCGTATTATTTCGGGCGCGATTTGCAGCGGAACCTCAAGGTGCCGGTTGGTCTGTTGATCAGTTCCGTGGGCGGCACGCGCATTGAGACATGGATGCAATCGGGGACGATTTCCAATTGCGCGGAGGCGCAGAGCTTGCTTGATGCCTGGAAGAATGTTTCCCCCACGGAGTTCCGGCGCATTAACCAAACGTATGTGGAATACCAGCGGCAACGCGACGTGGTCTTTCCGGCGCTCGTAAAACAGGCGCAAGCCGAAGGCAAGGCCGCTCCGCATTTACCACGGCCGCCCTCAAAAAAGTGCCATACCTGCCCCAGTGCGCTGCACAATGGCATGATTGCGCCGCTCCAGCCTTTCGCGATCCGCGGCGCGCTCTGGTATCAGGGCGAGTCGAACGTCAGCAATCCGGCGGCGTATGAGAAATTTTCGCCCCTGATGATCGCCGACTGGCGGCGGGTCTGGGGTGACGAATTGCCGTTTCTGTTTGTGCAGCTTCCGCCCTACAAAGGTTCATCACCGGATTTTCGTGAGGCGCAATTCCACATCTGGCAACACACGCCGCGGACGGCGATGGTCGTTACGACGGACGTGGGCAACGCCGACAACGTTCATCCGACGATAAAAATGCCTGTGGGCGAACGTCTCGCGCTGGCCGCCCGCGCCATTGCCTACGGTGAACCCATTGAGTATTGCGGCCCCGTCTTCGCGAGCATGACTGTCACCAGCAACCGTGCGGTAATCTCATTCACTCATCTTGGGGGCGGTCTAGTGGCACAAGGCGGTTCGCTCAAGGGTTTCAGCATCGCGGGAAAGGACGGCCGATTCGTTGAAGCTGACGCAGTAATTGAAGGGTCAACAGTGGTTGTCACCTCCGAAAAGGTGTCCCGGCCCGTTGCTGTCCGCTACGGCTGGTCGAAGGTGCCGGATGTAAATCTGTTCAACCAGGAAGGCTTGCCGGCAGTGCCATTCCGCACCGATGCCAAATGAGCGATTCCAGGCGAGGATCTAAATGGAAAGGGCCTTCAAAAACACCCGCATTGGAACGGAGCGAGGCAGAGTAGCGGGCACAGTTCTACGGCCGTACCCGTGGGGAGGGTGGCTCAACGGGGACACTAAAAATCTCAGTCGCATTTTTGAAGGCGTACACCAGCTCAAGATCTTCTCGCATCGTATCCTTCAAAATCACCTTCCATGCATCCAGGCTCGACGGCAACGGCATGGCCTCGTCCCGTTCGGATCGCCAACCATCCTTACCGGCGTAATACAGCTGCGTTTGTTTGCTCCGAATGAAGATCTTCATTTTCGATATTTCGTATCCAGAACATTACGCAGCACCCCACCAAAATCTTTCAAAAAATCTGAACCTCTCTTTTAGAATTATAGAACTTCCTCTCCGATGGGAGTGAGCAGAGAGAGAAAATCGCAACGAACGATTCACTTTTGCCCGGAAGCTTTACTTTCAAGCGGCGGCGGTTGATCATTCCTGATCTTTATGAAAAGCGATGTGTTCTGGAGTTTATTTGCGATGCCCATTGGCGTGGCAATTTGTTTTGGTCCCGCGATTGTGGCCTGGCTGTTGGCAGGTAAGGATTCCGATGCCGATGAAGAGACATCAACGGCTTCTGTGCCCAAGCACTAAGCATTCGCAGCCTGCTCGGAAATTCAGTTCACCGTCACGGTGACTGCCAGAAAGCAAAGCCCGCGCTAAAACTGAAAGTCTGGTTCCGCCGGCGGTAACTTCCGTCGGCGTGATGGCTTGAGCTTTTCAGCCGCCGCTTTCCACTTGGCGATCAGCTCCTGGGTTTCCAGCCATCGTCGGCGCAGAGCCAGCACGTCGCCCGTCAACTCCCGTCGGACCTGCTCCGCGAGCGTCCCATGGTCGGTCCGTTGGGAAAAGTTCCACGCCGGATCCCGCTGGCGCTGGCGAATCTGCCGCTTGATTTCGCGAAGGGAGCTTTTCAACTGGGCCGTGATCCGTTGCAGCACCGACGCGCTGGTGTGCGCCGTTGTTCCGCTCTCGGCAATCTCGCAAAGGGTAAGGATGACTTCGAGTTGCTCCGCGTCGCCCGCAGCGTAGGCCGCTTGTGCCTGATGCCACCATTCGGTTTTTTGTGACGTCATTGCATGCTGGCCATCCGGATGCAACCGGCGCACCACCGCCCGATACAGTTCCTTGATCTGTTTGGAACCAGACGCCTTTGCGACGGCTTGGAAATGAGCCCCGGCTTTGCGACCGTGCCTTGCCCCACGGTTATCGTCCTGACCCAGCTCACCGAACATCTCTTCGAAAATGGATTCCAGCAGATCATCCGGGTCGTCCGCATTTTCCCAGTCCGGTCCCGCGCCAAACGGATTCCGTTTTCCGTCGCGCTCGGCGCCGGGCGGCGTTGGGGGCGGTTCTGGATTGTCTCGCAGTTCGATCACACGTTTGTAAGCCCGGGCGTAGGAGCCGCCGACAAACATCACCTGGTTCCGCACCATGAAGACGATGGCATTATCGTCTGCCAGTTTGCGATTGAGTTCCCGAAGTTCTGTGAGCAAGGCCCCGAAATGGCTGTTCATCCAGCGCGTAAACTGCGGCTGATCCTTCTGCTGAAAATGCTCGAGCATCCGCCGCGAAGTGTCCAGGTCGCGTCGCGCTTTCTCGTAGTCTTTCTTGATTTTATTCCGGATGCCCGCCCCATCCACCCGCACAAGCGCGCGGCAATGATTCGCCGCGGGTCGGGTTTGGCCAGATGATCGGGAGCCTTTTGTTTCGAGGAGCGGCGTGGCATTGATAAAGAGCTGAAAAGTATCATTCCCCCCGCCCTCCTTCCAGCCCCTTCTCCAGCTTTCTTTCAGGATGAAGAATTCAGGATCTCCCGCCAAAACCCTCCCATCCCGCGACGCACTGCCACGGTGGACTCTCGTTCGTCCTCGAGCAGCAACGCTCGGTTCGCGCTAACACACGTAAAACTGTGAGTCAATTGCCGGACCAACCCGAAAAAGACCCGATGCCCCTTATAATAAAGGAGGGCACAGCGATTCTCATTTGGCTTCGGAGTGCGGCGGACTTGATTTCGCGCTCCGACGGCGTCACACGAAAGTGGGATGTTCGCCTCAACCGGTTGCTGTTATCAAAGCTGGAGAGCACCGTGAACCGGAAAAATCTGCACGTAGCATCATTCATGACCAGTCATCGCCACTCGCAAAAGCGATCGCCCATCAGGTTACGCCTGACAACCGTCCTCGGCGCGGCTCTGCTTTCAGCAACTATCTTCGCTGCCGCCAGCCATGCGGAATCTCACGCCTCCGGTCGAGCCTTTGAACCGGGCAAGATGTGGAACGATTCAACCGGCCAGCCGATCAATGCCCACGGCGGGGGAATTCTATTCCACGAGGGAATCTATTACTGGCATGGCGAGTTGAAGGAGGGCCGCACCTATCTGCCGAAGGTCAACCAGAAGTGGGGTGGCACGCGCGTGCTCGCCGGCGGGGTCGCCTGCTATTCCTCCACGAATCTTTACGACTGGAAAAATGAGGGCGTGGCGTTGGCCGCCGATGCGAAAAATCCGGACAGCGATCTGGCCTGCGAAAACGTCATTGAGCGGCCGAAGGTGATTTACAACGCCCGCACGAAGAAATTCGTCATGTGGTTTCACCAGGACAGTCCCGATTATCAAGCGGCGCGTTCCGGCGTGGCGATCAGCGATGCGCCTGCCGGGCCGTTTAAATATCTGGGCAGCTTCCGGCCCAACGCCGAATCCTGGCCGCTGAATGTCACCCCGGAAGACAAGGTTCCCGCCGCAAAAAACATTCTCGCTCGCGATTTCAAAGGCGGCCAGATGTCGCGCGACATGACCTTGTTCGTGGACGACGATGGCAAGGCGTATCAGTTTTATGCCTCTGAAAACAACGCCACGCTGCACGTATCACTGTTAACCGATGATTATCTGAAACCCGCCGGCCAATACGCCCGTATCTGTGTCGGGCGTTCCACTGAAGCCCCGGCAGTGTTCAAACGTGATGGGAAATATTACCTGATCGGATCCGGTTGCACCGGCTGGGAGCCGAATGCCGCCCGTTCTGCCGTGGCCACCAATATTTTTGGACCGTGGACCGAACTTGGCAATCCGTGCCGCGGCGAAAATGCCGAAAAAACCTTCGCTGGCCAAAGCACGTTCATCCTGCCGATCGCTGGCCGGCCTGGCCAGTTCATCGCGCTGTTTGACCGTTGGAAAAAATGGGATTTGCAGGACTCACGCCATCTCTGGTTGCCGGTGAAATTTGACACGGAGGGCCGCCCAACCGTGCCTTGGCAGGAACGTTGGCGGTTGCCGGAGAACAGCAACTTGTGAGCGTTCACAAAATGAATCGCCGGGTCGGATTCGCATTGCTGGTGTTGCCCGGCAGTTTCGCTCGGCACACCTCAGTCGCTGAGCCGGGCAATCGAGGACGATCTCGGTTCTGTAATGTGAGATGAACCATGCTCGTCAGCAGCGTATCCCTCGACCCTGTCCGGAGTATCCAGACAAAACCCTGATTTCAGCAACCAACACGAAATAATAACCAACCAAAACAATGACGAAAAAAGCAACCTGTCTGCTATCAGTGGCGACACTCTTCCTGGCCGGCCAGTTGGCCATCACCCAGGCGGCGAACATTGCGGAAGCGGACGTAACAACCACCCTCTGGCCGAGCGGCGCGCCTTTTACTTTCTTTGACAGCGCCTCCACCGGTGGCGCTGATTCATCCGGAACCTCCTTAAGCTTCGATCGCAGCTTTGGCACTCTGAACACAGGCAGTGGTGGAACACAAATCATCGTTAGCGGCATCGGATGGGCCAGTGCCGGCTCGTCATTTACCGCTACTAACGTCATTGCGACCATCACTTACCTGGGCGCCAACGGCACCAACGGTGGAGGCGATGACGTGGTGATTGGCAAGGCGACAAACAACGTCACGGCCAACACCGCTGCCGGTGAATGGACCTGGGTTTTCGATGCGCCGCTGACAAACACCATTGACGGCGCCAGCAACCTGTTCCGCATCAATATGGCCCGAGTTGGCACGGGCAATTTGTCATTCAAGGGCACTACCGCCGGGGTGTGGTCAACTGTGAAGTTGAGCGTTGCCGGCTCCACCACCGCGGTTGGCTCGGGAGATCCCTTGGCCCGCAAATGGGTGGGCGGCATCGATGGCGCATGGGACACCAGCACCAAAAACTGGAGCGATGGCGTTGATTCCGTGGCTTACGCGGATGGCAAAAATGTGACCTTGGACGACAACTTATCCGTCAGTCCCTTGAACAACTATATCACCTTGGCGGGCACCTATTCGCCTTCCAACATTGTCGTTAACAACAGCCTTTACGATTATCACCTGAGTGGCGGCGGTCTGGCCGGCGACATGACTTTGACCAAGCAGGGCTCGGGAACGCTGTTCTTGAGCATGTCCAGCTCGTTCACCGGCGACACCACCATCAATGGCGGCATCCTGGAAGTTGACGATGCCAATGCGCTGGGCTCCACAAACGGCGGCACGGTGGTTAACTCTGGCAGTTCATTGGCATTGAATAACGGCATCACGCTGGGCGAACCGCTCACGCTGAACGGAAACGGAACAGGCGGCAACAGCGGCGCTTTGCGGTCAATTGATCCCAGCAGCACCGTCACCGTGGCCGGCCCCATCACGCTGGGCAGCAACGCGCGAATCACCTGTTTTGGCGCGAATGTTCAACTGAACATCACCAGCCCCATCACTGACAACGGGAGTAATTACACCTTGCTGCTCACGAGTGCCGGAGGCACTGGCAACACGATCAGCCTCAACAGCGCCAACAACGTGATCGGAAAACTTTCTCTCTACACTTACCGGACAACCTACGGTCTGATGACCTTCGGCGTGAACGATGTCGCCCCCGCCGCATCGCTGACGATTGGCGGCGGGCTGTTTGATTTGAATGGAACGTCCCAGACCTTTGCCGGCCTTCTGGCAGGGTCGGATTCCACGTTCGGCGTGATCACCAACAGCAGCGCCACGCCTTCCACGCTCACCATTGATTACTCTGGAACAGCCAATTCCGCGGCTCAGTCGACCATCTCCGGAAATGTGAATCTGGTGAAGACGGGCACCGGTCCGCAATCCTTGGGCGGCGGTGTGAATCTGCATCAAACTTACAGCGGAACCACAACCATCAACGGCGGTATCCTTGGATTGGCCAGTGACTTTTCCGGCGTGACCAATGAATTCATCGTGAACAGCGGCGGCACGCTTCGGGGCAACAACACCACGATCGGCGGATCGGTCACCGTGAAATCTGGCGCCACATTTTACGCGGGTTTCGCTTCCAATGCTTTGGGCACACTGACGCTTGACAAGGATCTCACGCTGGAAGCCGGTTCCCTGACGATCGCGGCCATCAACCCCGAACTCTCTCCTTCCAGTGACGTCATCAATGTCAACGGCACCCTGCACTACGGCGGAACCCTGGTCGTTTATTCCATCGGACATACCAACGCACTCATGGCGGGTGAAACCTTCACGATCTTCCCCGGCGGCGGTTTGGGGAGCTTCGATAGCGTGATCTTCAATTCCATCGAAACCCAGCCCGGCACGACCCTCTCGTTCGATGGTGCTACCGGCGTCGTAACGGTCACGGCCACCACGGCTCCATCCTTGAACGTCGCGGCCTTGGGCGGCGGCTTGATGCAGATCAACTGGGATTCCAGCTTCTACAAGTTGCAATGGCAGACGAACGCGCTGAGCACGGGCTTGAACCTCAACTGGACCGACTATCCAACCACCAACAAGGCGTCGGTGAATGTCACCAATGATTTGACGATACCAGCCACGTTCTTCCGACTGGCCCCCCTGCCTTGATTGGGGAGTGATTGATTGGGAGCGGCGTCTCTGCTGGTGCAAACCGGGAGAGGCGCCCAGCGCCTTTCGTCGTCCACTCTCGAGGTCCGCGGCAGCAACATCGCCGCATTCTTAAAAGCGCCGATAAGCCAGCGCTTCGGGTCCTTCAACCCGGGCGGTGTGTCGCACGGCGTCGCCTGGCTGACATTTACTCCCCATAGTTGAATGGATCGGAATACTTCGGATCTGTCGCGAGATTGGGATCGGTGAGTGTTCTGAGGAAGGCGACGAGCGAATCCTTCTGTTGCTGCGTCAGATTCAAGCGCCGCACAGGACCGACCGTTTGTCCGGGAGGCGGCGGCAGGCGCAAGGGCGCGGAGAGATTCGGATTGTCAACCACGCCGGAGTTATAAAACTCCACCACCTGCTCCAGGTTCGTGAATCGTCCGTCATGCATGTAGGGCGCGGTGAGCGCGATGTTCCGGAGCGAGGGAACTTTGAATTTCCCGTCGTCGTTGGTGTTGCCCGTGATTGCACCAACACCTTTGTCCATATATGGGAATTCCAGGCCGTTGTTGTTGAGCGCCGGGCCTGGAACGAAATTTTCCGTGCCGTGACAAGCGGCGCAGGTGGCCGGAGGATTGCCAACCTGGCCGAAAAAAATTTGGCGCCCGAGATTTTCCTGAGGTGTGAAGTTCGCAAAATGATTGCTGGCGCCCAGATCATATTTGGATTGAACGGAAACAATGGAACGCACGAACTGGGCGAGCGCGCGGGAAATGCGATTTGTGGTCACGGCGGGCGTGCCGAAAGCAATTGCGAACAGATTGGTGTAATACGGTTCACTGGCGAGTCGATTGGTCAGTGCTTCCAGGGTCATCCCCATTTCGACCATATTCTGGATCGGCATCAGCACCTGATCTTCGAGCGTTGCAGCGCGTTCATCCCAGAAAAAATTCCGCCGTTGATACCAGCGGGCGTGGCTCAGGCTCATGGAGTTGCGAGCGGTTAATCCGCCATCGAAACCTGTGCTGAAGGGGCGGGGATCGGAAAACCCGTACTCCTGCTGATGACACGAGGCGCAGGAAATCGTCCGATTGGTGGAAAGCCGTTTGTCGTAAAACAGCACGCGACCGAGCGTTGCGCCGGAATCCGTGGTGATGTTGCTCAACGGCGTGTTGTCCTGGCCGAGAATTGGATTCACAGAAAAGCTCAAGGGCAGAACCGGAGCGGCGTAATTGAAAGACGATGATGGCAACAACAACGAATTCACAGTCGTGTTGCCGATGTCCTGAAGATTCGGATCATAGACCGCACGGAAGAATCGGCTGGGCGCCGCTGCATTGCCGGAAACATTGGTGTGGAAACTTCCGTTGTGAATTTTCCAGGTGGCGAACGCCGACCAGTTCGCGAGGTCAGTGGAACTTTCAACGATCCAGACTTGATTGTTCGCATTGCTGATCGTCAGCCGGGCGAGATTACCATTTGTTCCGAGCTCCATGCTCAAGCGGGAATTGGAGGTAAAAGACCCGACCGCAGAACAGTTGGAACAACTCAGAATCAGCGTGAGTATCAGCAACGAGAGGAGATTCAACTCGGTGGTTTTCATGCGCAAATTATGCGCAATCCAACCTTAAGGAACTGTTAAGGCACGCATAAACGCAACGGCATGACGCCACGGATGAAGATGGTCACACGAAGCCTAGGCGAGCTTGTAAACGGAAAGGCACCTAGTGACATGGAACGCGACGCTCCCGGCCTCAGCGTTGCCGCGCAAACCAGCTACCAGCGCTTCATTCCGGGTTCGCGTGGCACTGGACACCCGCCGACGGCACGTTGAGCGTCATTGCCACCGTCGCGCTAAACGCGACGAATCTTACCGCCAGTTACAGCGCGGGAACTTTACGCCTTGCTTGGCCGCCGGACCATATCGGTTGGCATGTGGAGACGAACGCGTCCAGCCTGACCGATCCTGCGACCTGGTTTCCGTTGGCGGGTTCAGAGGCAACCAATGAGGTGAACCTGCCGATCGATGTCGCGCAGCCGAATGAACTTTTTTTGGCTCGCCTTCGCGTGGATCGATAGCATCCACCCAGGCGATCACAAGCCGAGCTTCAGCGTGTAGGCGATCTCACACGGTTTCTTGGCGGGCAACATCACGGTCAGGCCCTTTGCGTCCTGCGTGAATTTGAGTTTGCCTGCACCCAACAGGCGAACGCTGCGGACTTTTTCCGCGCCGACCGCGCCGCTTGCCAGTGACTGAACGGTCACTCGTCCATCCGCCGGCCAGGCATGCACGATTGCGTAGAGCGTTCGGCCATCTTTCGAACGTGTGAAGCGGATGTCTTCCGGCGTGAACGGCTTGGACTGCGTATCGCGTTGGCCGTCGAACCGGCCTTTCTCAATATCTTTTGTGGAAGGGCCTTCGCCATAAACTTTCCAAGGACGCGTTGCGTAGATGGCTTCGCCGTTCACCTTGAGCCACGCGCCGACGGCCTGGAGGATGTTCACCTCGTCGTCATCGATCGTTCCATCGCCGCGAACCGGCACGCTAAGCATGAGGTTGCCGTTTTTGCTGACGATATCGACGAGCATGGGGATGACTTCAGCCGCGGTTTTGTAGCCATGCTTTGCGAAGATATTTTCATTGTAATGCCATGAGCCGAGGCACGTGTCGGTTTGCCAGGCGAACGGCAAAATTTCCGAGGCCTTGCCGCGTTCGATGTCATAGACCATCGCCTGACGCTGCATGGTGTCGAGTCTCTTGGCGTTCATCACCGCTTCATTCGCGCCATGCCGTTTGATGCTGGAATTGTAAAAGTGCGCGGCCAACCGCAGCCCGATCTCATCCGTGACCCCGTGGAACGGCAGAACGGAATCGTCGAAGTAAATCATGTCCGGCTGATAATCGTCCCAGAGCTGTTTGGTGCGGAGGAAGAACTTGTTCATGTAGGCCGCGTCCGGAGTGCTGCTGCCTTTGGCGGGATCCCAACTCCACTCCAGCTTCGTGCCAGGCGCGTGATTCTGGGCGTAGAGATCCTGCGGATCAAATCCGTCCCACCACAATCCCTTGCCGTCGGCTTTGGTCAGCTTGCCGTCGTAGGGCACGCCGGCCAACGGTCCGTCCTTGTCCGCGCCCTGCGCAACTTCGTACCAGGACCACGCGCGCGAGGCATGCACGCTCACACCGAAGCGCAAGCCCTGCTTCTTCGCCGCTCGCGCCCAGGCGCCGATCAGATCTTTCTGCGGGCCGAGATTCACCGAGTTCCACGGCTGGTAACGGGAGTTGAAATTATCAAAATTATCGTGGTGATTGGCCAGGGCCATGAAGTATTTGGCTCCCGACTTTTTGTAAAATGCCAGCAATTTGTCGGGATCGAACTTCTCCGCTTTCCAGAGATGAATAACATCCTTGAAGCCGTTGGTCGACGGATGGCCGTAATGGGCGACGTGGTATTTATAATCCGCGTTGCCCTGCAAATACATGCTGCGCGCGTACCAATCGCCCTGCCCCGGTTGACACTGCGGCCCCCAATGCGCCCAGATGCCGAACTTCGCATCGCTGAACCACTCCGGCGTTTGATAGTTCGTGAGTGATTGCCAACTCGGCTGAAACGGCCCGTCGGCAATGGCAAGCGCATCGGTTCTCGCGCTGGCCGCCTGTGCAGGCGCGACGAACGTGCATGCCCCCGCCAGGGCGAATGCAACCGTGAACAACTTCACCACGGCAAGTCGTGGATGGTAGGTTTTCATTCGCAGAGTATTGATCATAATCATTTCACTGGATTTGAGGTTCACCGCGTAACCAACGATGCAAGCGGACGGAACTCAGCCGTCCACTGGCCGGTAAACTGCCAAAGCCGATGGGCCACGGCAAGGTTAAGGACGATTAAGCAACC
>JBQCEJ010000004.1:0-8635 GCA_051960355.1 Verrucomicrobiota bacterium
TGCACGCCGGATTTCTACGTCTTCGATCGAGATCATCGCCTGGTCTATCGCGGCCAGTTCGATGACAGCCGTCCAAAGAACGGTTTGCCGGTGACGGGAAAAGAGCTGCGGGAAGCCTTGGACGCGGTGCTTGCGGGCAAAGAGCCGACAACCAATCAAATGCCAAGCATCGGGTGCAATATCAAGTGGCGCTCGGAAAATACGCCCGACTACTTTTGATGCCGCCGGGCCAACGGATTACTGTCGGGGCAAATTGCGTTCGACCATTTCGCAGAGCACGTGGAAGAGCAACTTGTGCGCTTCTTGAATTCGCGCCGTGCTGTTGCCGGGCGCAATCAGATCGAGCGTCGCCACACCTTTTGTGAAGCCGCCATCGCGGCCGAGAAAACAGATGGATTCCAGGCCCTTGCGCTTCGCTTCTTCCAACGCGCGCAGAACGTTCTTCGATTTCCCGCTCGTGGTGAAGGCGATGAGCACGTCGCCGGTCTGGCCCAGGCCCCAAACCTGGCGGGCAAAGATTTCGTCGCCATGATAATCATTGCAGACCGCTGTCATGAATTCGCCATTGGCGGTCAGCGAAATCGCGGGATACGGCCGGCGATCTTCCTGGAAACGGCAGAGGAATTCCGTGGCGAGGTGAGTTGCGTCCGAGGCGCTGCCGCCGTTGCCGCAGATCAACAGTTTGTGGCCGGAAGTCAGGCAGCGCGAAACCATTCCCGCCGCTTGCGTCAGCGGCGCGTCAAAAGTCGTCAAGGCCCGGGTGGTGGCAATGGAATCTTCAATCGCGCGCTGGAGCAGAGTCATGGGCAGAGATTAAATGCGCGCGCTGTGAAGAAAAAGGCAATTTAGCCGGAAGGAATTGACGCGCGTTGTTTCAGACCCAAAGCCCTTACGGAGGAACTTGGGAAAATGGAATCGCAGAGAACAACGAACGCCGAAGGACGGACGGCCACTGCAAAACCAGTTTTTAACCGAACCATTCAACCGCAAAACGATCTGCTGATTCCGGAGCGGTGCCAGGTTGCGTCCGCCGCCGTCTGGAATGCGAATATCCGCTTGCGTCCGGCGGCGCGCTGGGAAACGTTCGTTATTGGTGACCGAACAAATTCAAAAGAAGCTCAGCACTCTGCCGCATCGACCGGGCATCTACCTGATGAAAGACCGTTTTGGAACGGTGATCTATGTCGGCAAAGCCCGTGATCTGCGCAAACGCGTGAGCAGCTATTTCCAGCCGTCCCGCCGCATGGGCTGGGATGTGAAGTTCCGGGCGCTGGTCGATTCCATTCATGATTTGGATTTTCACACGGTGCGGAGCGAGCCCGAGGCGTTGTTGCTGGAAAGCCGTTTGATCAAGGAATTTCATCCGCGCTACAACGTCAGTTTCCGCGACGACAAGCGTTTTTTGATGCTCAAGGTGAATCTGAACGACCCGATTCCGCGCTTCACCCTGACCCGGATGAAGCAGGACGACGGCGCGCGTTATTTTGGGCCGTTCCCGAATTCCGGCGCGCTTCGCAGCACACTCGCACTCGTTCGCCGGCAGTATCACCTGCGCGGCTGCCGTCCACTCACGCCCACCGAACGGGATTATCGCCATTGCCTTTATGCGCATCTCAAATATTGCACCGCGCCGTGCATTGGAAATGTGACGCGCGACCAATATCTGGAGCAGGTCAACGCCGCGTGTGATTTTCTCGCGGGTCAATGCCAGGAAATGCAGGGCCAGCTCGAAGAGGAAATGCGCAAGGCCGCCGCCAACCAGGAATATGAAAAAGCCGCGGAACTGCGCGACCTGATCACGGACCTCAAGCGCACCACGCGCAAGACCGAGAAGTTCGAACGCATTCCGTACAGCCTGCCGTTGGCGATCGATCCCGCCAAGGATCTGGCCGAACTCGCGGAAGTGCTGGGATTGCCGGCGCCGCCGCAGCGGATTGAAGGCTTCGATATTTCCAACATCAGCGGCACGTTTGCCGTGGCTTCCATGGTGCGCTTCAAGAATGGGCGTCCGGATCGTGCCAATTACCGGAAATTCAAGATCAAGTCCGTCGTGGGCCAGAACGATTTTGCATCGATGGCGGAAGTGGTTGGCCGGCGTTACGCCCGGTTGCTCAAGGAGTCGCGCGGCGGCGTTCGCGAACGCGACGAAGAAGGCGGCGATGCAATTCCGGAGGCGCTGCAGGAACTGGTGGACGACGTCAGCGCGGCGGCGCGGCGGCGAGGTCGAACGCATTTGGAAACCGATGCGTCCGCCATGGATATTCGCGAGCGACGCGCTCCGGGTTTGGAACCAGAAACCGCTTCCGTCGCGCCGGCCAAGTCGGGTATTCCTGCCAACATGCCGGATTTGATTCTGATCGATGGCGGCAAGGGACAGTTGAACATGGCTTGCGAGCAGTTGAAGAAGCTGGGGTTGGAAGGCATTCCGATCATCGGCCTGGCCAAGGAATTCGAAGAAATTTATCAGCCGGGTAAAAGCGAGCCGTTGCGGCTGTCGCACGACACCGGGGCGCTGAAGCTGTTGCAGCGGGTGCGCGATGAATCGCATCGATTTGCCAACACCTACAACGCGCAGCTTCGGCTCAAGCGCATTTCCGAAAGCATTCTCGATGAATTTCCCAACATCGGCGAACGCCGGAAAACCGCGCTCTTAAAGAAATTCGGCTCCGTCCAGCGCATCCGGGCCGCCACCGTGGAGCAGATCGCCGAAGTGCCCGGCTTTGGCGGCAAAGCGGCGGGCGAGTTGAAGACCTTTCTGCTGGCGCGAAGTGGATTGGCCGAAAAACCCGACGAAAGCGCGCCGTCCTGACCGACGGTTTCGGTCGGCTCTCAGCCTTCGCCCCAGATGGATTTCAGGCGCGCGACGCCCTTTTTCAAGTCTTCCACGGGCAGCTTGGGGCTGAGTTCAAAAACCTTGATGTGTTCCGGTCGGACCATCGGTTTGAGCGCGGCGAAATCGATGCAGCCCGTGCCTGGCGCGCAATGATCGCGTCCGGGCGGTTGGACATCGTGAATATGGAAGCCCGCCAGCCGATCGCCCATGGATTCCAGATGCATCGCGTGTTGGATGAACCCGAGGTTCTCCTTGATCTGCGCGTGGCCGGTGTCGTGCCAGTAAACCAGATTCGGGCTGGGCAGATCGCGAAAGAGCGTCCAGTAATCGCTTTCGAAGGGCAGTTCTTCCAACGCCTGGCGATTCTCGATGCCGAGGCGAATTCCAAGTCCTTCGGCGAACGGCAGGATTTTCTTCAGCGATTCCATCGTGCGCTGAAGGAATTTTTCCTTCCTGGCTTCGCGCTTTTGGTCGAATTCGAGGCAAAGCTTCTGGTACTTGGGCGTTTCCTTTTCACCGCGCGCGACCATTTCCAGCAGTTTGTCGGTGTAATTCTTGATTTCGATGCTGCCACTGTGCAAAACGGCCAGCGGCGCCCGGACACGAGCGGCAAACTCGATGGTTTTCTGGGTGTAACGCTCCGCCAGTTCGCGTTCGCGCGGGCGTTCGTCCGAGAATTGAAAGAGGTTGGGCGCGGAATGGTTCACGCCCATCGGCAGCGGGCAGAAATTGTGAACGCTGGAAATTTTGATTTCGCCGGCGTCCACGGCTTCGAGAATGCCGGGCATCAGGCTGATCCGGGTGCCGTGGCTCAACTCGGCGTAGTCGAAGCCGAGGTCGCGGATTTCGCGCAACATGGCGCGGCCGTCGGTGTGCCGATGAGAATTCCAGCAGGTGGATAGGGAATACATTCGTGGATTGGACCGTAGAAACAGTTAAACCGTTGAATGGGGGAATCGCTTGGGGTGATTCAACTATTCAACGGTTTAACGTGCTACTAAATCGTCTTACAGGTCGGCGTAACGCGCAGTCAACATCGCGGAGAACCGTGCGGCTTTTTGTTTCCGGCGGCGGCGTTCACTGGGCTTTTCGAAATGCCGATGACTGCGCACGGTTTTAAGCGTGCCTTCGCGATCGATTTTTTTCTTCAATCGACGCAGGGCTTTGTCAACGGATTCGCCTTTTTTCAGTTTAATTTCTGTCAAACTAACTCACTTCCTCTCAAAAAGACTCGGGAAGCATTCGCCACCACGGCGGACGGTTCCCCTTAAGTCAGGGTCGAAGAGACTATTTTTCCAGCGGCAAAAGTCAACCGCCAATCTCACGGTTTCCGGGCTTTTGACTGCGGATGGATTCCGGCCGGGACGACGGAATTTGGCGTTTCCGGTCTTGCGGTTGCAGGAAACCGAATCGGCCAATTTGCTTTACCTGCTGACTCGAGGTGACATATTCGCCGAAAGCGAGGGTGGAACTCGGGGCTCAAAACCCAGATCAGGCTCATCGAGAGAGGAAAATGTCTCGGTTCCTGCTTCTTGAATTTGAGTTCCTCCGTCGAAACCGGAATCAAAATCAAAAAGAAACCAGCCATCATGAAACAAAGCCTCCAACTTCTCCTATCACTCACCGCAGTCTCGGCGCTCCTGGCGCTGATGGGTTGCTCCTCGAGTTCCAAATCGTATTACGGTGCAGCGAACTGCACCAGCGGCTCGACCCCGTGCGTTGGGTCCTACACCGCGTTTGCCATCATCACCAACAGCGCGACCGGCGACATCTGGTTCACGCCGCCCAACGGGACCACCAACGGCACCATCACCGATACCTCGGGATTGGCGAGCCCTTATGAGTCGGTGGTGAAAGCGTTCCGAAAAGATACTTTAGCATGGTGCGGAACCAACACGGTCAGCTTTCCGGCATCCAGTTTGAAACAGTATCGGTTTTATATTTATGTTGAGAACACTCCGCCACCCCCGACCAATGGCGATGTTTTGACGCTGGACGTGCAGTGGCAACCGTAGCCTGCCATTCGCACTACAGGAAACTGACCTCACGCCAAGGACGCGAAGGAAGCCGGATTGAGCCTGACCTCCGAAGTGAGGTCCGGCCCTGTCCTGGCGCAGTTTCCGAACCTGCGGTGTCGTCGGCTTGCAAGTTGGCTGCGTGATCCGTGCTGCGCGTGGGATTTAGAACGCGATCAGGAGGCGAGTCACAAAGGTGCGTTCGCGCGGCAATTCGTTCTGAATGGTGAGCGGATTCAGGCTGTAATCCTGATCGGTAATATTCAGCACGCCCATTTCCAGCCGCGCCCGGCGATGGAAGAAATTATAGCCGCCCACGGCGTTGACCTGCCAGAAATCGTCGCTCGGGCCGGGGAGGGTTCCGGTATTAGTCTGCCGGTACCAGATCGCTTCAAAGGTGGCGAACAGGCCGGACACATGGTTGAAGTTGGCGTGCAGATTGAGCTGGTGCAGCAAACTGGTCAGTTGTTGATGCGGAGGAAAGGTGTCATAATACCAGTCCGGCTCCAGGGCGGGAACCAGATAGTCCCGGTGAAGATCGGCCTGCGTCAGGCGATAACGTGCGCCGACGGTCCAATCCTGACCGAGTAATTGATCCAGCGTCACCAGCAGCGACTCCTCTTTCAGGTAGAGCTGCTCTTTGAGTGCGTAATCGGTCAGGGTCGAGGCAGGATAATCCACGTTCACATCATAAACATAGGTTCCGGCAGCCCGCTTCGCATCGGCGTTGATGATCTCACCCCGAATGGCCGCATAAGTGCCGGTGTCGAACTTCTTTTCGAGCGACACGGCATACGTGTCATAGGAATTTCCGGACGTTGCACCCACGATGGATTCTGGAAACAGGCTGCGATACGACTGGTTCAGGCCGACAACCTGGGTGGGTTCGATGCGAAAACTCTGATCGATGTTCGCTCCCGTGAGCGAGCGGGTGTAAGCCGCGCGCACGGTGGTGTTTTTGGCCGGTGTCCAGACGATGCCCGCTTTCGGAGACCATTGATCTTTCGTGACTTGCCCCGGCGTTACCGGCGGCGAGTTCCAGTTCTTCGGCAAGGACATCCAATCGTAACTCAAGCCACCCACCAACAAGAGCGGGTCCAGAATCTGCCAGGAGTGATAGCCATAAACACTCATGCGCTCAAAGCTGGTCTCGATCGTTTCATTGGCAATCACCGCCGGCCAGGGCAGAGGGAAATAGGAGGGATCACCGTAGCCCAATTCCAAGTCACGGGTGTGGAAGTCCGTATGCTGATACAGCCCACCCAAAACCGTGCTGTGATCGACCTGCTCAAAAATCTGTTGGAGTTCAGCCGAATACACTTCCAGGGATTGGTGAAGGTCCGTGATCGCCGGGGGCAGTCGGAACGCAAGGATGTCAGTCCCGTCCAAAACGGCTGTCAATGCACCCGAGTTGGCGTTGGTGGTCCAAAAATCATCCAGCAACCGGCCACCCACGAATAGGGTGTGAACGCCTGGGCTCCATTCGTGATGCCAGCCGATTTCCAGATTCGGGTCCTGGTTTTCCTCCTTCGTTCGAATGCCCTGATTCAGCGACGTGGTCTGGCTGATGTCGCCGGCATTCCTCTGAAAACCCGCGGCGCCAAAGAGGAGTGTGTCCTGCGGTGTAATCTGTTGCTTGATGTTCAATGACAATTCCTTGTCTTCAAACGCATTCTTCGCCCGCTGGCCCGGATCAGAGATGTAAATCCCTTCCAGGCTGTAGTTGAATGAGTCATAGGTGCCGTATTGGGCGAAGTTTTCCTGCCAGGCGCCGCGGCTGAGATATTCCGTCCGCGAAACCAGCCCCAGCCGGTCGCGCTCGAACAGCCGGGAATATTCCTGCTGCGAAACCGTCGCCGAAACCGGACCCGCGCCCACTGGCGCCAGCAGATTGGCGATCATGAATTCGGTTTGAGCGGGCGTTTCATAGCGCAGATTCGCTCCCGCGAAACCGCGCTGGGCTTCATAACTGTTGGCCAGGAACAAGTGCGCGGAATAATTGGCGTAATCGTAAGTCACAGCGCTGGAAGCTTCGCGGACGCCCGCGTCCGGCATGCCGGCGTCGGCGTAGAGATTCGCGAGGTTCGCACTGCGAACGGCGTGATCCTGATCCAGCAACAGTTGCGAGCGATAAACACTGCGGTTCTCGTTGAGTTCCGCCGATTTCTCCAGATCCCGAATGCCTTGGTTGATTCGATTGTTGTTCTGATTCAGCAGCGCGGAATAGAGCCAGGCCGTGGGATCGTTCGGGTCCAGTTTCTTGGCGAGTTGGAGTTCTTTCTCAGCCCGGGCGTTGTCGTAAGTGGTGGCATACGCTTTGGCCAGATAACGGCGCAAGTCGGCGCGCTGCGGTTCCAGCGCGGCAGCAATCAACAGGTCTTCGCGTCCGCCCGCAACGTCGTTGCGGCGAATGCGGCACAACCCGCGACCCAGCCAGGCATTGCCGAGCGCGGAATCGACGGCGATCGCGCGATTGAACCATTCCGTCGCTTCGCGGGTGTCGTTGTTCGCCGCGAGCAGAAAGCCCTTGAGTGCCAGCGCCTGAGCGTTGCGCGGCGACAAGGCCAGGCTTTTCTCCAAGGCTTCCAGCGCGGCTCGCGTGTGGCCGTAGCTGAATTCCAGTTCAGCCAAACGTTCCCAGGCAAAGCCGAATTGCGGCGAATTGGTGGCGGCTCTTCGCGCGAGCTGCAAGGCGGAATCCAACGAGGTTTCGCGAATGCCCTGGGCTTGCTCAAAGTAGGAGCCGGCCAGCAGTTCACTGGTGAGTTGCAGCGAGTTGGTTTCGGGATTCGGCTGGCGCTTCACGGCGGCAATGAGTTGGCGCAATGCCGTGGCGAGCCGCTGCGGGCGGCCCGACGGGTCCGCAGTGGACAAGCGGCTGAGAACCGATTCGGTTTCATCGACTCGACCCACGGACAAGAGCAGACCGGCGCGATAGGCGCGTTCGGCATCGGAAGCGGGCTGGCGGCCGGCCGGATATTGAGCCAAGGCGGCCAGCAGGTCGCCGGAGCGATAGGCCGCGAGCGAACCGGCCAAGGCATTTTGTTCCTCCGAAGTCAGCGGCAATTCATCGGGATCGAGCACTGCCGGGTAATAAAAGCACCATTGCAGCAGGTTGTTGGCGATGAAACCGGCGGTTTGACTTGGCGCCTGGCCAAGATCGGCGACCGCCTGCGGGCCATTGGTCAAAACCAGAGTCGCCTGATCGTTGCCGAAGCGCACGCGGCCGTCCACGACCGACAGGACGGTTCGATCCTGATCGTTCACTGCGAGGACGAACTCCGTGCCTTCCACACCGGCGGTGGCGCCGCGGGTGACGATGCGAATGTGGCCCGGGCGGTCGCGATGGAAGAACGACAGAACGCCGCGCGACAGGCGCAGGCCGTTGTCGGAATCGCCGGATGCGGGCGGGAGAATTTCCAGTTCCGTGCCGGCGTCAAAGGGAATCACGGTTTGATCGGACCAACGCAGGGCAACGCGGCTGTTGGCACCGGTGCGGAGGCGATCCAAGGGTTTCAGGGTTTGGTTGAGCTGTCCGCGAGTCCAGGTAGTGGAGCCGCCGGGAAGCACTTCGACAGTGCCTTGAGCTTCGACGATTCGTATCTGGTTGGTGGACGCATTGGCGGCTGGCGCCTGCCCGTAACTGGATGCGATTCCCAACGTAAAAAGCGACAGACATACCGCCGCTACCGTGCCGTGCCCAACTCCAATCAATCGTTTCACAGATGCTTTCTGATAAGGGTTCCCATTGAGAAACGTTGGGCATTAGGTTCTCTGGCGAGTAATG
>JBQCEJ010000005.1:0-5231 GCA_051960355.1 Verrucomicrobiota bacterium
AAGAATGTTGCAGCGGAATTCAACAAGCTCAGCGTTCACCCTGTGATGCAGACGTCGCAAACGCATGAGGCGGGTGAGGATCCACTTAACAGTTCCCGGCACGTGGCCTGTTCCGATTGCCATAATCCTCATGCCGCAACGGCTGCGACTGCGCCGGCGCAAAGAGCTGCGGGCGCCATTCGTGGCGTCAAAGGCGTGAGCCGAAGCGGATCCGTTGTCAAAAGCGTTTCACGAGAATACGAACTCTGCTTTCGTTGCCACGCCGACAGCATTTCCCGGGGCCAGGCAACCGTGGAACGACAGATAGCCGACACGAACACGCGGCAGGAATTCAATCCCGCCAACCAATCGTATCATCCGATCACCGCGGCTGGGAAAAATCCAAATGTCCCCAGCCTGCTGGCACCGCAAACCACCGCCACGATCATGAAGTGCACCGATTGCCACAACAACGATGCCGGACCGGACGCTGGCGGAACCGGACCGCGTGGCCCGCATGGCTCGGCTTTTGCCCCGTTGCTTGAGCGGCAATTGATCATGACGGATCACACGGCGGAAAGCGCCGCCAGCTACGCGCTCTGCTACAAATGCCACAGTCGCGAGAGCCTTCTGAGCGATCAGAGTTTCCGGGCGTTCAATGATCAGGGCCAGACGCGTGGCCATCGCTTTCATGTCGTCGATGAAAAAACCGCCTGCACGACGTGTCATGATTCACACGGCGTGGCCTCCAATCCACGGCTGATCAATTTCAATCTGAATTATGTATCGCCCGCCTCAACCGGCCCCATTTCCTTCGTCTCTCGCGGAGCCGCTGGCGGCAACTGCACTTTGAAATGTCATGGCCACGAACATAACGAGTCCGCCTACTCCGCCGCGGGTCTCGCGCTTTCGAAACCTGCCGGCAAAAGTTCAAAACGTTGAGCGCTCCTCCGCTGCTGAGCCCGCCTCATTGGGCTCGGGAAACAGAGCTGTCGGCCAAAACATGACCTGTCTTTGGCAAGAAATGTTAAGCGGGTTCCATGCTCTTCCTTTAGACATTTCCCCATCAGCAACGACCAACAGCAACGAACAGTTGAACCTTGTAGCGACGCAGCAGTGAACGGTGTTTTAAAAACAATTTCGGGAGAGAATTTGGACAAAGCCCAGCCCACTCGGGTTGGATCCCCGATCGCGTCCGCAGAGGCCGAATCGGACACGGCGGCCTGCTTCCATTGTGGCGAGCCTTGCAACGATCTCAATTTTCAGAGTGCTGAGAAGACGTTCTGCTGCCATGGCTGCCTGATCGTTCACGATCTCCTGACTGAAAGCGGGCTCGGGCAGTTTTATGAACTTAGCGATCGGCCCGGGATTCGTGCGCGGCAGTCCGCGCGACGGGATCAGTGGCTCTATCTGGACGACCCAGCGTTGCAGCAGCGATTGCTTGATTTCACTGATGGCAAAATCAGCCGCATCACCTTCCACGTTCCGAGCATTCATTGCATTGCCTGCGTCTGGCTGCTGGAAAACCTGGCGCGATTGCATCCGGGAATTGTTTCGTCGCGCGTGAACTTTCCGCGCCGCGAAGTCGCCATTGGTTTTGACGTCCAGAAAATCAAATTGAGCGAAGCCGTAACCTTGCTGGCGTCGATCGGCTATGAACCCGCGCTTGCCTTGGACGAACTGAAAAAGCGCGCTTCCAATCCGAGCCAACGCCGCCAATGGCTTCAGGTCGGTGTCGCCGGTTTTGCCTTTGGAAACATCATGTTGTTCAGCCTGCCGACTTACCTCGGCATGGACAGTTTCAATGAACCCATTTACAAGCCGTTGTTCGGTTATCTGAGCCTCGCGCTGGCGCTGCCGGTGCTCTGTTTCAGCGCGGCGGATTATTGGAAATCGGCGTGGGTTTCGTTGCGCCAGCGGGTGCTCACGCTGGACGTGCCCATTGCGCTCGGACTGGCGGCGCTCTATGCCGAGAGCGCGTTTGCGGTGGTCTCGGGACGCGGTGAAAACTACCTCGACTCGATGGCCGGTCTCATTTTTTTCCTGCTCTGCGGCCGTGTCTTCCAACAAAAAACTCACGAGCGTTTGGCATTCGACCGGGATTACACGTCGTTCTTTCCACTGTCGGTGACACGAAAAAACGCGAGCGGCACAGACGCTCAGAGTGAAGAGCAGATCCCCCTTTCGGAACTGCGCGTCGGCGATCGAATCATCGTGCGGAACGGTGAATTGATTCCCAGCGATGCCACACTGATCAGCCCGACGGGTTGCATCGACTACAGCTTTGTGACTGGCGAATCCGAAGCGGTGGCTCGCATCCAGGGCGAACATCTTTACGCGGGTGGAAAACAGATTGGCGCGGCGATTGAAGTCCAGACCGTCAAACCGGTTTCGCAGAGTTATCTGACCTCTTTGTGGAATCACGAGACGTTCCAAAAGGAGCGCAATGATGATTTCAACACGCTGACGAATCGTTACAGCCGACGCTTCACACGGGTCGTGATTGCGATTGCTGTGATCGCAGCCTTGGCTTGGATCTTCACCGGGGACGCCGCGCGCGGATTGAAGGCGTTTACTTCCGTGCTGATTGTGGCGTGTCCCTGTGCGCTGGCTTTGGCGGCGCCGTTTACTTTGGGAACGGCCCAGCGGCTGTTGGGCAGAAGCAAAGTCTTCCTGAAAAATGCGCTTGTCCTGGAACGCATGGCACGTGTGGAAACAATCGTTTTTGACAAAACCGGAACGCTCACAGCCAGAGGCACGAATGCGACCGTTTTCGACGGCACTCCATTGAGCAGCGCCGAAGAGAATTGGATTTACTCGATCACCCGACATTCAATGCATCCGCTCTCCGCGCGCATCACGGAATCGTTGGCGGCGAAGTGCCTCACACTTGCGGTGGATGCTTTCAAGGAAACGCCGGGCAGGGGGATCGAAGGAATTGTGCAGGGACGAAAAATCCTCGCCGGCTCGCGGTTGTGGTTGGAATCGCATGGAGTTAAGTTTGCCACTCCAGCCGGTCTAAGCGCGCAAGCTTCGACGGCTGAGTTTGGGTCAGGTGTCCATGTGGCGATTGAGAACTGCTATCGCGGCGCCTTCGCTTTGTCGGGTGCGTTGCGGCCGGACACGGACAAGCTGCTGCGCGAACTGCCGGCGCATTATGAAATCGCTTTGCTGAGCGGCGACAACGAACGCGAGCGCGAGACGTTTCGCCACTTGTTCGGCAGCAAAGCGCAGTTGCTGTTCAACCAGAGCCCATTTGATAAACTCAGTTTCATCCGCGGCCTCCAGGAATCCGGCAGAACGGTGATGATGGTCGGCGACGGACTCAATGATGCCGGCGCGTTGCGTCAGAGCGATGTGGGCGTCGCTGTCATTGAGAAGGTCGGTACGTTCTCACCTGCCAGCGACGTGATTCTGGAGGCGGTTAGCGTACCCCAGCTTTCAGAGATACTGATGTTTGCGCGGCGGAGTGCGCGCATCGTTCGCGCGAGTTTTCTGGTTTCGGGGGCTTACAACCTGCTCGGAATCACAATTGCGGCGATGGGTTGGTTGTCGCCTTTGGTCTGCGCTGTATTGATGCCGGTCAGTTCAATTTCCGTGGTCGTGTTCGCCTGCGGGATGACGGCTTGGATGTCGCGTAGAACTTTTGCCAAACGAGCGCCGCGCGTTTCGCAAATACCATCGCTTCATGAAGGGCAATCCCGCCCGAGCGGCGCGCTGTTGCGCTTTCCAACCCAGGCCAAGAAGGAGGTCTTGGCGTGAGCGTCGTTTTGATCTTAATCCTCGCCAGCCTCGCGATGGCGCTGCTGTTTTTCGCAGCCTTCATCTGGGCGGTCCGCTCCGGGCAGTTCGATGACGCGCAAACGCCGTCGATGCGCATTCTGACAGACGACGACGCGAAACGCTTTCCCAATTCAACGAAACCAAACGGCAAACCATAATGAGTGTACAATCCATCTCAAAACAGAAACCAGGCGGGACCGCGCGCCTGCAAACTGAAACGTTCCATTACGACAATCGCATTGTCCGCGCCTTCGCGATTGCGACGGTGATCTCGGGCATCGTCGGCATGCTGGCGGGACTGCTCGCGGCGGTGCAGTTGTTCTACCCGGAAGCGAACTTGAATCTCCAGTTCGTCACCTTCGGACGGCTGCGACCGCTTCACACGAACGCCGTGATCTTCGCGTTCGTGGGCAACGGCATGTTCATGGGGATCTACTATTCGCTGCAACGTCTGTGCAAGGCGCGCATGTTCAGCGACAAGTTGAGCTGGTTCAACTTCTGGGGCTGGAACGGCATTATCCTGGCGGCTGCAATCACCTTGCCGCTCGGTCTGACGACCAGCAAGGAATACGCGGAACTCGAATGGCCGATCGACATCGCCATCGCGGTTGTCTGGGTGGCCTTCACGATCAATCTGCTTGGCACCATTGTGAAACGGCGCGAGCGGCACATGTATGTTGCGATTTGGTTTTACATCGCCACCGCGTTGACGGTTGCGGTACTGCACATCATTAACTCGATGGAAGTGCCCGCCGGCTGGTTCAAGAGCTATTCCATTTACGCTGGCGTTCAGGATGCGCTGGTGCAGTGGTGGTACGGGCATAACGCCGTCGCGTTCTTCCTCACAACGCCTTATCTCGGCATGATGTATTATTACCTGCCGAAAGCAGCCGAGCGTCCGGTGTTTTCGTATCGGCTCTCAATCATTCACTTCTGGGCGCTGATCTTTGTCTACATCTGGGCTGGGCCGCATCATCTGCTTTACACCGCGCTGCCGGACTGGACGCAATCGCTTGGAATGGTTTTCAGCATCATGCTGGTCGCGCCCTCGTGGGGCGGCATGTTGAACGGTCTACTTACCTTGCGTGGCGCGTGGGACAAGGTCCGCCAGGATCCGATGTTGAAATTCATGGTGGTGGCGGTGACGGCTTATGGCATGGCGACATTGGAAGGGCCGACGCTGGCGATCAAGAGCATCAATTCACTTTCACATTACACCAGTTGGACGATTGCCCACGTTCACACCGGCGCGCTCGGCTGGAACGGCTTTCTGACCTTCAGCGTCTTGTATTGGATTTTCCCACGGCTGTATCAGACCAAGCTCTGGTCCACCAAGCTGGCGAACTACCACTTCTGGGTCGCGGTGCTCGGCATGATGTTTTATGTGGTGCCGATGTATGTCGCCGGCGTGACGGAAGGCATGATGTGGAAGCAATTCAACAAGGACGGCTTCCTGCAATATCCGAATT
>JBQCEJ010000006.1:0-4198 GCA_051960355.1 Verrucomicrobiota bacterium
GAGGTAAAAGCCGCCGGAAGCGCAACGGGCACCACGCTTGAAGTCCGCCAGCTTTTCTTCAATCTGCCCGCGCGCCGGAAATTCATGCGCACGGAAGAAACCGAAGCCGCGCACATCCAGCATTACCTGACACTGGCCGCTCTCGCTTTTCCGGAAGTCGCTTTCACGTTTCAGAAGGACAGTCGCACGGTCTGGCAATTTCCTGCGGCCAAATCCGGACCGGACACAGCCGCGCGCTTGAGCGCGTTGCGGGAACGTTTGCGTGCGATCTATGGCGGCGATCAAAAGCTGCTGCCCACGGATTTCACCGCCGAGTTTTCGGAGCCTGTCGCGATTGACGAAGCAACAGAAGACGGCGCACTGACGCCCTCGGAACCGCGCAAATCGAGAATCCGTTTGTGGGGTTTTATCGGCGCGCCCGGCGTTTCACGTTCCACTCGCGAAGATCAACATCTGTTCGTCAACCGGCGCCCGGTGGAAAATCGCGGTCTCAATTTTGCCCTGCTGGAAGGCTATCACACCGCACTGATGAAAGGCCGCTATCCGGTCTGCTGCCTGTTCCTGGAGATTGATCCCGCCGCTGTGGACGTTAATATTCATCCGGCGAAACGCGAAGTGAAGTTTCATCGGGAAGCCGAAGTGCGACGTCACGTGGCTCAGGCGATCCGAGAAACACTGCTCGCTTTCCACACGGCGAACGCGAATGCACACGCGCCGAATGTCCACACTTCTCCGGTGGCAAAACCCGACGCGGCCGCGCCTTTACCGATCCCATCCGCAACCCCGCAGCAAGCCCCGCTTCCGCATTTCACTCCCGCTCTGAAACCCGCGCCGTTTGCGCCGCCAACCACGCCCGCACAGCAGCCGCCCTTGCGCATGGGCTTCGCCGCGACCATCGGTTCCACAGCGCCAGTTACAGCGCGCGTTGAGACTTCGCCAACTGCGCCCGGGCCGCAACCGACCGCCGTTTCTTCAGCGCCCGTTCCGCTTCTCAGTGTGCCACTGCGGCTGGTCGGGGTGATTGGCAAGCTGTACGTTGTGCTTGAATCCGATCGCGGCCTGGTGTTGCTCGATCAACACGCGGCTCACGAGCGAATTCTTTTTGAGCAGATGTTGAATCGTCTGGAACAGAACCAACAGGCGGCGTCCCAGAAACTGTTATTGCCGGAAACCGTCGAGTTGTCCGTGCGCGACGCGCTCTTCCTGCGCGAGCACCTAAATGTTCTCACGCGCCTTGGTGTTGGCCTGAGTGAGTTCGGCGAACGCACCTTTCTCCTCGATGCATTGCCGCCGATGGTCAAGGCTTCCAATCCGCGCCAGTTCGTTCTGGAATTGGTGGATGAACTCAAGGCCGCCGGCCACGAAATCAATGCTCTGCGGCTCGGCGAACATGTGGTCGCCAAGACCGTGTGCCGTCATGCCGTGAAGGCCAACGATCCACTCGCCGGACCTGAGCTGGAAAATCTCGTGAACGATCTGCGCCATTGCGCCATGCCTTACACCTGCCCGCACGGACGGCCCACGCTGATCGAAATGAACTTCCGCGAACTGGAAAAGAAGTTCGGCCGGACGCACTAGGGCGCTGGGTTCCAGTTCTCAGAACGACCGATCCAAACACAAAACCGGATGAGCGTGAACTCATCCGGTCGTGAAAACAAAACCTGAACGCTACGCCTGCGGAGCGGTCGCGGCGGGAACTTCTTCGATCGTCGCGTTCTGCTGGAGATAATCCACCACCTTCTCATTCACGAGTTGATCGTAGATTTCCATGACGCCATTGCGCTTCTGGAGATCCTTGACGAACTTCTCCACCGGAATCTGATACATCGCGGCCATCTGCGTCACGCGACGGGAAACTTCTTCCTGCGAAACCTTGATGCCTTCCTTTTCGGCAATCTTCTGCATGAGGAAGGCCGCCTTGACGCGGTCCTTGGCGCCATTGGCAGCCGCGGAATAAATCTCGTCCTTTTGCTGCTCGATCAGATCGCGCGAAATGCCGCGCTTCTGGTTTTCGCGAACGATGTCGTAAACCACATTGCGCGTTTCCTGAGCGACGGTTGTTTCCGGCAGTTCAAAATTCACGCGCTCCATCAGCGAGCGGATGATCTGGTTGCGGACATTTTTGTTCTGCGAATAAGTGAGTTCGTTTTCTAAATCCTTGCGCACGCCTTCACGCAACTTTTCCAGGCTTTCGGCGCCGAAGGATTTGGCAAAAGCTTCATCGACTGGGGGCATGACTTTTTCCTTCACCTCGACGAGTTCCACCTCGTAAACGCCTTTTTTGTTCTGCAACTGAGGTGTCACGAAATCGGCCGGAAAGTCCACGTTCACCGTGCGTTTGTCGCCCGCTTTGGCTCCGACCAACTGGTCAGCGAATCCGGGGATAAAAGAATCAGCCTGCAGTTCAACCCAGAAATTCTTCTGCGTGGTCAAGCCAGTCGCGGTCGGCGCGATGCTGGTCAAAGGCTGACCGTCCACGGTGCCGGTGTAATTCACCACGGCCATGTCGCCGGTCTGAGCTGCGCGTTCGACCGTCTTGTAATCCACCTGCTGCTGGCGCAGCGTGTCCAGCGCGCGTTCCACGTCCTCGTCGGTCACGGAACGGATCTCGCGTTTGACGCCGATGCCTTTGTATTCGGGCAGTTCAAATTCGGGAGCGGTCTCGATGGTGGCGGCAAATTGGAGCGCCTGGCCGCGGCCAAACTGAATTTCCTCGATGTCCGGATAGCCGACGACGTCAAGCTTCTGCTCTTCCATCGCTTTGCGGTACGATTCGGAAATCAGCTTCCGTTTGACCTCGTCTTCGATGTCCTTTTCGTATTTGCGCAAAACCATGTCGCGCGGCGCTTTGCCGGGACGAAAACCAGGCAACGAAGCCTGCTTTTGAAAGTCTTTGGTAATGGAATCGAATATTTCGTCCACTCTCGCGGATTCAACTTCAACTCGAACCAGTTTTTTGCACGGGGCCAGATTTTCAACCGTTACATTCACAAGCGAACCTTTCCATTGAACGCTGAGTCCGGAGGACAAGTTTGATTCAGATTTCCGCCGTCCAGCGAGCCGAAAAAGGTAGGTAGGTGATTGGCCTGCGTCAAGCTTGCCGTCATGGCATTTCCGATGCAGGGTGCATCCTGACACTGCCCCGGTTCCCATTGCAGGAGGAGCGCGGCGTTTACGCCGCTTCAACGTGTGCAAACCCGCAGGGCAATGATTTCACACAATCAGAATGCACATTGAAGCGACCTGAAGGTCGCGCTCCAGGGGCAGTGTCAGGATGCACCCTCCGATGCACTGGAGGTTCAACGGAACGGCCTGCCCAATTGCGTCATGAACTGCGGCGGGAAGCACAGCGCTCCTCCACCTCGCTCTGCCACCGGAGTCGGAGACGACATTACTCCGGAGCGCGGCGCCTTCCGGTTCTCCGACGCAACGCGATGGATTTTTAGCATCGCTTGGGCGCCGCATTTTGTGTTGGATAAATGCGTGCAGCGAATGACCCTTTTCATCACCGGCACCGACACTGGCGTGGGCAAAACCGTTCTGACCTGTTTGCTCACCCGGCAGTTACGGGCCGACAAGATTTCCGTTGCTGCCTTGAAACCGCTTTGCTCCGGCGATCGCGCCGACGCATTGGAAATGCACGCGGCGCTGGAAAAAACCCTCACGTTGGATGAAATCAATCCGTGGCATTTTCGCCTCCCGTTGTCGCCGCTGATCGCCGCTCGGCGTGAAAAACGGAAAGTCACCTTGGCCCAAGTCATCGATTTCGCGCGACCTTTTCAACAGCGCTTCAGCGTCACGCTAATCGAAGGCGCCGGCGGGTTACTCAGCCCGCTTGGCGAAGATTTCGATTCACGCGATCTCCTCCTGAAGCTGCGAGCCACGCCGATCGTGGTTTGTCCGAATCGGCTGGGCGCGATCAACCAGGTTCGGCTGGTGCTCGAAGCATTGCCCCAGCGCAGTTCCAGCCGCGCGCAAATCGTTTTAATGTCTCCAGCCACGCCGGATGTCTCGACCAAAACGAACGGGCAATTGCTGGGCGAAATTTTCGGACCTCAACGCGTTCACCTCGTTCCTTGGCTGCCCGAAAATCTAACTGCGCAAATGAACCCGGCGATTCGGCGCACGCTGAGATTGCTCATCGCCAATTGCTCCAGATAAATCATCCATTCCCATTTATGAAAACCAGACGCGAGAT
>JBQCEJ010000007.1:0-8298 GCA_051960355.1 Verrucomicrobiota bacterium
CGGCCTTTCGATCACCTCGTCCTGGGGCAACGGACACGCAACCACGTATCGCGGTTTGGTTCGGGAACTGAGCGCCCGCGGACACGACGTTCTGTTTCTGGAGCGCGACACCGAATGGTATGCCTCCAATCGCGATCTGCCTCAACCGCCTTACGGGCGCACGGAACTGTACTCCA
Organism: Verrucomicrobiota bacterium; assembly: GCA_051960355.1. Taxonomy (GTDB): domain Bacteria; phylum Verrucomicrobiota; class Verrucomicrobiia; order Limisphaerales; family DASXHY01; genus DASXHY01. The sequence goes on from JBQCEJ010000007.1 coordinate 177, forward strand.
ATCTCAAGCAGTTGAAGGATCAGTTTGCCTCTGAAGTTCGCGACGCCGATTTCGTCATGGTCGGCTCCTACGTGGACGAAGGCATTGCCGTGGGCGAATGGGTCACGCGGATTGCCAAGGGCGCGACCGGGTTTTACGACATCGACACACCGGTGACGATTGCCAACCTGCTGCGCTGTCAGGTGGATTACATTTCGCCGGCGCTCATTCCGCGTTATCAGGTTTATCTCTCCTTCACCGGCGGACCCATTCTGGATTATCTGGAGAAGCAGTATCACTCGCCGATGGCCCGCCCGCTCTACTGCTCGGTGGACGCCATGCTCTACGCGCCGGAGGAACGCGAGTTGAAATGGGATCTCGGTTACATGGGCACCTACAGCGAAGATCGTCAGCCTGTGCTCGAAAATTTGCTGCTCGAACCGGCGCGTGCCTGGAGCCCGGGCCGTTTCGTCGTAGCCGGACCGCAATATCCGCGTTCACTGCGCTGGCCGAAGAACGTGAAGCGCTTCACGCATTTGTCCCCGGCGAAACACCGGGCGTTTTACAATTCGCAGAAATTCACCCTGAACGTCACCCGCGCCAGCATGGTTCGCGCGGGCTTTTCACCGAGTGTCCGCCTCTTTGAAGCATCCGCCTGCGCCACGCCGATCATCAGCGACGCGTGGGACGGCATCGAAACGTTCTTCGAGCCTGGAAAGGAAATTCTCATCGCGCATTCGGCGGAAGAGACTTTGGATTATCTGCAAACTATTTCCGAAGTGGAACGGCGGCGGATCGGTTACCGCGCCCGGGAACGAGTCCTGGCCAAACACACCGCGCGGCATCGGGCTCAAGAATTGGAATCCTACGTGATGGAAATTCTGCAACCAGCCTGCTCCTAAATCTATGCAAACTCAAACCCACGCATCGCTGTTCGGACAAATCGCCTGTCCGCCTCAACTGCGCACCGTTCAAGTGCAGCGGCTGTTCATGCTCGAATCGGAACGCCCCCCGCTCCGCACACGGTCAATGCAACCGGAGGTTCAACCCGTGGAAAGCGGCCCGGACGAATTCCACTGCCCTGATGGCAACCGGATCAGCCGCTTGCGGGCGCGCTCATTATGAAATTGGTCATCTTCGGCCTGACGCTCAGCTCCTCCTGGGGCAATGGTCACGCCACGCTCTGGCGCGGACTGTGCCGGGCGCTGGGCGAGCGCGGACACGACGTCGTCTTCTTCGAACGCGACGTGCCGTATTACGCGGCGCATCGGGATGTCACGGAATTGCCGAAGGGCCAACTCATTCTTTACTCCGACTGGAATGACATCCTGCCGAGCGCGACGCAGCATCTCGCGGAAGCGGATGTCGGCATGGTGACTTCCTATTGTCCGGATGGCCTGGCGGCGTCGGCATTGGTTCTTTCTGCGAACACCCGGCTTCGGGTTTTTTACGATCTGGATACGCCGGTCACCTTGAATCATCTGCGCGCAGGCCGATCGGTGAATTACATTGGCCCACGCGGCTTGAGCGATTTCGATCTTGTGCTCAGCTACACCGGCGGAACGGCGTTGGACGAACTGAAATCCGAACTGGGCGCGCGGCGGGTCGCCCCGCTTTATGGCAGCGTGGATCCCGAAGTGCATCGGCCCGTGCCGCCGGAGGAACGGTTTCGGTGCGATCTCTCCTATCTCGGCACGTATGCCGCAGATCGACAAGTCGCGCTGGAGAAACTTCTCATCGAACCGGCGCGGCAGTTGCCCGATCAGAAATTTCTGATCGGCGGCGCGCAATATCCGCAGGAATTTCCGTGGACGGAGAACATTTTTTTCGCCCACCACGTCGCTCCGCCGGAGCATCCCGCCTTTTATTGTTCGTCACGACTCACCGTGAACGTCACCCGGCAGGCGATGGCCACGATGGGCTATTGTCCGTCGGGCCGGTTGTTTGAAGCAGCGTCGTGCGGCACACCGATTTTGAGTGATGACTGGGAAGGACTGGCGGACTTTTTCACGCCGGGCTCGGAAATTCTGGTAGCCAACACGACCGAGGAAGCGATTGAAGCGTTGAATCGCCCAGCGCAAGAACTGGAAGCGATTGCCCGCGCCGCTCGCGAACGGGTGCTCGCCGAGCACACCGCCGAACGCCGCGTGATCGATTTGGAAACGACCTTGGAACAAACGCTCAACGCGACCGAAGTTTTGGAACAAACGGAGTAAAGGCGCGTTGGAAACTCTTCGTTGAGAATTCTTTTGTGGCAGGCCGATCGGTTCAGCCCTTCGGCTCCGCCCGGTCCGCCAGATCGCTGGATGTCCGTCGAATCCTATACTCCAAGGCCACGTTGATTCCGATGCGATGCGGAAACGTGAACAGCAAACCAATCGTCAGCAGGCCGCCAAAGGCGTAAAGCCAACCGGCGTGGGTTCCTTGCGCGACGAGAAAAAGCACGATCAGCGGAATCATGAACAGCACGCGGTCGCCGAAGAGCAACAGCCCCCAGAGGTCGCCTTGGTTCTCCAGGTATTTCAATCCGCAGACCGGGCATTCCTCGCGCAGCTTGTACCAGCGGCTGAACAGCGGACCTTCACCGCACTGCGGACATTTTCGTCGAATGCCGCGGCGTAGCAATATCTTCCAGGATGGAACCGGATCGCTCATGTGTCACCAAGATGAGTCCACTCGCCTCCACTGTCCAGTCAGCGGACGAGACCAAGGCTGGTTTCCGCTTGTGCGTTTTCTGCCAGGTGAACAATCTCACGCATGAAAGCTTTTTGGCGATCGCTTCGAATCCGGGGCATGTTGGGAGTCGTCTTCTTCACCGCGTGCTCGCCGCTGCTCGCCTCTGAAACGGCGATCGCGCCCAGCGGCAGGGTTGAATTGTTTGACGGGACAAGCCTGACCGGCTGGAAGGCTGTTTCCCAAGACACCAACGCCGGCTCCATCTGGTCTGTGACCAACGGTGTGATTCACACCCTGGGGAAGCCGCCTGGCTATTTGCGCACGCTCCAAACGTATCGCGATTTCGAGCTTCATCTGGAGTGGCGTTTTCCGGACGGGCCTGGGAACAGCGGCGCCTTTGTGCACCTGAACGGGCCGGATCAAGTCTGGCCGCTGTGCTACGAAGCCCAGTTGCAGACGGGCGATGCCGGTCAACTGCGGCTCAACGGCGGTGCCACCATTGAAGGACTGACCGATCCAAAAGCCAGTCACTTGCCGCGGCTGCAACCGAGCTCAGAAAAACCAGTCGGGGAGTGGAACGTTTGTGAGATCCTCTGCTTCAGCAACTCCATAGCAATCCGCATCAACGGCGTCTTGCAAAACAAAATCGCCGGCACCACCCAGGAGTCCGGCGCCATCGCCTTGCAGGCCGAAGGAAAACCGGTGGAGTTCCGCCATTTGAGACTGATGCCCATTCCAAAGCGCTGACGCCTTACTGAGCGTGCGGTGTTTCCCAACGACGCGCCGAAGGAGTCGAAAGTCGGGACCTCGCAAGCGCTTCCGTCGGACGATGCCAGGTTCCGCCGATGTTCACGATCGTGACACCGGCCACGCTGTTGTTGTGAATCAGCTTGGCGGTTTCAAACGGCATGCGAATGCAACCGGCTGAGGCGGGCGTCGGCGGCAGATCCGTGTGCGAGTGAATCGCAATATAGCGCGGCGCGTGAAGAATCCAGGTGGCGTAACGGCAGTGCGGCGTCTGCTCCAGATGATCCGCAAAACCGGCCACGGGAAACGACCCTTTGGGCGTGCAGAGCGAATTCACGGCATTGCTGTCCTCCACGCAGTCGCAGTCCACGCTTTTGGAACCGCGGCCCGGCGTTAACGGCCAAGGCCCGACCGGTCCCTCGGAAGCTTTGGGCCCGGCCCACTTCAGATGCACGCCATTGGTGGGCGACGAGAGATCCACGTCAACCGCGCTGATGTAGGTTCTCGGGAAATCGGGATTACGCATCTTCAAATCGAATCCCGGCGCAACCCGCGCGCCATCGCCAATGTTGTAACCCGGCGCCAGCACGAGCGTATTGGTCGCGACCGGGAACTCCGCGGTTTGCGGCGCGCCTTGGTTTTCCGTGTGCAGCATTGTCCGGTCGCGCGCTTGCATCCAATCCGCCCAAGTCTGCTTGTTCGTGGAGCAACCGCTGACGGCCAGCAGCATCGCGAACGCAATCAGCGCGCGGGCAACGACAGTGAAGGTGGGGGGAAATCTTCGTGAAACGGTCGGAAGGAACAGACTGAGAACAGTCGGTCTCGGGTTCATGTCGGCATTCTCAGCCCGTGCCATTCACGGTCAAGATTGTTTTGTGCAAACCCAGCCGATCTGTTCTTCGCAGGCCTGAAGGCGTTTGGCCAGGAACGCCCGTTCGGATTTGATTTCCACCAGTGCCAACGCTTTTCGGAAATAATCAGCCGCCGCTGCATATTGTTTCAGCCGCGCCTCGAATTCACCGAGCACCGCCGGCAAGAGGTAATAGTTCGCGAGTGGCTTTTGATCGCCGATAGCGTTCACCGCCTTGATCCCCGCGGCAGGCCCATGAACTTCGGCCACGGCCACGGCGCGATTCAGTGCGATCACCGGGGAGGAATCCAAGGCAATCAGTTGATCATAGAGCATGAGGATTTGCAGCCAGTCAGTGGACGCATAATCGCGGGCCGCGCAGTGACAGGCGGCGATGCCCGCCTCCAGGTGAAACGAGGTGATTTCGTTTCCTTCAGCCGATCGCGCGAAATGAAACATCCCGCGCGCCATCATTGCTCCATCCCAGCGCGTTCGATCCTGCTCCTGAAGGCGAAGGAAGTTGCCCTCGCCATCCGCCCGGGCGGGCAAACGCGCCGCATTCAAGAGCATCAACGCCAGCAACGCATGCGTGCGTGGCTGGTTGCCGGCCGCATGTTCCGCAAGCAAACCGGTCAGGCGAATGGCTTCATGGCAAAGATCGGCGCGAACGAGTTGATCACCGACCGACGCCTTGTAGCCTTCGTTGAACAACAGATAGAGCGTTTCCAAAACACCGGTCAATCGTCGCACCAATTCCGCGCCAGATGGAATTTCAAACGGCACCCGGGCTTCGCGGATTTTTTGTTTTGCGCGCGTCAATCGCTTGGCCATCGCCGCGTCCGTCGCCAGAAACGCGCGGCTGATTTCCGTCACGCTGAAGCCGCACAGCGTGTTCAAAGCCAACGCCGCCTGGGCATCCGCAGGAACGACCGGATGACAACAGACAAACATCATGCGCAGACGATCATCGGCAATTTGCTGTTCGGCGAACACCGACTCGTCGGGCGTCGGGGTCGGTCGCTCGATCAGCCGCACGATTTCCGCTTCCTTGTCGCGAAAGACCTTTTGGCGGCGCACCGCATCGATCGCGAGATTGCGCGAGGCGCGCATGATCCAGGCGGAAGGATTTTTCGGCATGCCGTAAAAAGGCCAGGTCTGCAGCGCTCGCGCGAGGGCTTCCTGAACCACATCTTCCGCCAGGTTCAGATGCTCGATTCCAAAAATCCGGGTCAACGTGGCCACCATCTTTCCCGCCTCATGGCGGAAAAGATGTTCCACAACGTGGGCCCCTGCTGAATGTCCTGGCGAGTCGCTGTCGGGAGGGTTCACTCGAGCGAAAGCTTGAAATTCGGAATCCGAAATGGACTTACGCCTGGTTGGGTTTCACTCGCATCGCAAGCATCGGACGGAAGGCGTTGCGATAAGCCCAGGCAAGATACAGTTCGAGCACCAATACCACGATGCCAGGCCCGATGGTCGCGGGCGCGAGAAAAATATGGAACGTCATGATGCCGACAATAATCGGCGCGATCAGAGCCAGGGCCAATGGGACGAAGCGGTTCATCAGGAGCAACACGCCCACGAGCAATTGCGTTCCCGCGACGAGTTGAAACATGTAATGCGTATTCATCAGCGCGCCGGCAAAGGCCGCGGCGCCTTCCGGCATCGGGTCTTTCGGCTGCGGGATGAAATTCAAAAAGCCGTTCAGACCGAACACAAAGAAACCCAGTCCCAAGAGGAGCCGCGCGAGCACGGGAAAAAACCGGGTGAATGACTTTGACTGAGACTCGGGTTGTTCCGATCCGGAGGCGGTCTGGGTGTTCTGCATAATCATGCTCTTGGTTTGGATTGGTGTTCTCACCAGAATCTCTCAAACATCGCCCACCGGCAAGACCGGAGCCCAGGAACACAGCGATTCTTATTTCCATATCTGGGATCTGTTGACCCGCAACCGCCGTTTGATTCGTATCGGTATTCATCGCTGAATGGGCTATTGCCGCATGGTGATGCACCGCACATAATCCGCCCGATCCATGACGCGAATCATCTGCCATTTTCCTGCCAGCCGCTTCCTACGGGCTGATTCATGGCCGCGTTTAAATGTAACCTCCCCGCACCCTCTACTGTCTTTCGCGAAATGAATCTGGTCGAAACGGCTCTGCGCCGTCCCCTTACCATCATCGTGCTCGTGGTCGCCACTGCACTCGGCGCCTGGATTTCCTTGCAGCGCATGACGCGCGATATCTTCCCGCCGTTGGGCATTCCGACCATTTACGTCGCGCAACCGTATGGCGGCATGGACCCAGCCCAGATGGAAGGCTACCTGACTTACCGCTACGAATATCATTTCCTCTACATCACCGGCATCGAGCACGTGGAATCGAAGTCGATCCAAGGCGCTTCGATCATGAAACTCCAGTTTCATCCCGGCACCGACATGTCGCAGGCGATGTCGGAAACCGTCGCGATGGTGAATCGCGCACGCGCTTTCATGCCGCCGAGCACGATCGCCCCGTTCATCATGCGCTTCGATGCTGGCAGCGTTGCGGTGGGCTATCTCGTCTTCTCCACGGACGACCCGAACATTTCGCTCAACCAGATGCAGGATCAGGCGCTCAACCGTGTGCGGCCAGCCTTTGCCACCTTGCCGGGCGTTTCGGCGCCACCACCGTTCGGGGGCAGTTCGCGCGGGATCGTTGTCAACGTCAACCCAGACCGCATGCGTTCCTATGGCCTGTCGCCGGACGACATCGTGCAGGCGCTCTCCCACGGCAACACGATAAGTCCGTCGGGCAACATGAATCTCGGCGACAAATATCCAATCGTCCCGGTCAACGCGATCGTCTCCAACATTAAGGATCTCGAAGGCGTGGCGCTGAAACGGACCGCCAACGGCACGGTGTTCGTGCGGGACGTGGCCACCGTTGAGGACGGCGCGGATGTCACGACCTCGTATGCGCTGGCCAATGGCCGTCGCACGGTTTATCTGCCGGTGACCAAACGCGGTGACGCTTCCACGCTCGAAGTCGTCGATCTGGTAAAAAAGAACATTCCGGAATTCCAGAAACTGCTGCCCGACGGCATCAAGGTCAGTTACGAATTCGACCAATCGCCGGTCGTGAAGCGTTCCATCCGCGACCTGCTCAAGGAAGGCGGATTGGGCGCGATTCTCACGGGTCTCATGGTGCTGCTGTTCCTGCGGGACTGGCGCAGCGCCTTCATCGTCGTGATCAACATTCCGCTGTCGCTCTGCGCGGCCGCTTTCGCTTTGTGGGTCACCGGCCAGAACATACATTTAATGACCTTGGGCGGCATGGCGTTGGCCGTCGGCATTCTCGTGGATGAAGCAACGGTGACGATGGAAAACATTCACACGCACCTGGCGCGCGGCTCGGGCGTCGCGCGCGCGGCTCGGGACGCAACGGTGGAAACCACAGTTCCGCGACTGCTCGCGATGTTATGTATTCTCGCCGTATTCATCCCGGCGTTCTTCATGGTCGGGGCGGCCAAAGCGCTGTTTGTTCCGATGGCATTGTCCGTCGGCTTTGCAATGATCGCGTCGTATGTGTTATCCAGCACACTCGTTCCGGTCCTGACCGTCTGGATGGTTCGGGCGCATCGCCAGCAGGAGATCGAAACCGCGAAAAAGAGCCGCGGCGCGTTCGAGCGTTTTCAATCGGGCTTCGGTTCGCTGGTGACTCGCTGTGTGCAACTGCGCTGGCTCGTGATCGCCGGTTATGCCGTCGCGGCCGGTTTGATCATCTGGCTTTGCGGCAGCCGCCTGGGCGTGGAGATTTTTCCTAAAACGGATACCGGGCAATTCGCGGTGCGTTTCCGCGCGCCCAGCGGCACGCAAGTGGGCATCACCGA
>JBQCEJ010000008.1:0-11724 GCA_051960355.1 Verrucomicrobiota bacterium
CCGCGCTGTTCGGCGGTGGCGGACATCACGCCGCAGCCGGCGCCCGCATTCCTGGCAAGCCTCTGGCCGTGCAACGCAAGGTAGTTGCCGCCATCAAAAAAGCTCTCAACGGCATCAAATAATTTCATGCAAGAGTTCTCCGCGCTTGACGGCGCCCTGCTCATCGACAAACCGGCTGGCCCCACTTCACACGACGTCGTGGATGTTATCCGCCGCCGCTTCGGCATCAAAAAAGTCGGCCACTGCGGCACGTTGGATCCGAATGCGACTGGCCTGCTCATCATCGTCCTGGGTCGCGCGACGAAGCTTTCGGAAAAGCTCATGTCCGACGACAAGGTTTACGAAGGCACTATGAAGTTCGGTGAATCCACCGACAGCTACGACGCCGATGGGGAACTCACCGGTTCGCTCCCCGTGCCGCCGCTGACGTTGGAAGAGTTGAATCAGTCCGCCGGGGAATTTGTCGGCGATCAGATGCAGACGCCGCCCATGGTTTCCGCGATCAAGAAGGACGGCGTGCCGCTTTACAAACTGGCGCGGAAAGGCATTGAGGTGCCGCGTGAGCCGCGTCTGATCCACATCTATACGTTCCGCTTTTCTCGTTACGAGGAACCGCTGGCGCAATTTCGCCTCGCCTGCACCAAGGGCACTTACGTCCGCAGCGTCGCGCATGACCTTGGGGAGAAATTGGGCTGTGGTGCGCATCTGGCCACCTTGCGCCGGACCGTTTCCGGCAAGTTCGATGTGGTCAACGCCATCAAGCTCGACGAAGTTTTGAAGCTTTCCGCTACTGATCTGGCCAAGCGAGTCATTCCATTTTTGAAACTCGCCGCCGGTTCATAGCCGATCAGAAAACTCATTCTCGCCCGCTGATCGGGTGAGAATTCCTTGTGAAGCCATTTGCGGGACGCTTCGATTTCCCGCTACCGTTTCGAAGTGAACGTCATTCGACAACCCAGCGATCTCGCCCCTGGCAAACGCAAAGTCTGCCTCGCGATCGGCTTCTTCGACGGCGTTCATCTCGGCCATCAACAGATCATTCGGCAGACAATTGCCGACGCCCGGCAGCACGATGCCTCGGCCGTGGTCGTGACGTTTGATTGTCATCCCAGCACAGTCGTGGCACCGGAACGCGCTCCCGCGTTGATTTATTCACTGCCCCAAAAACTGCGCACGATCGAATCACTGGGCGCCGACACGCTGCTGTTGATTCATTTCGACCGAGCGTTCAGCGAGCAACCTGGCGAGAAGTTTATTCGTGCCCTGGCCCGCGACTTTGGTTCGATTCAAAGCTTGTGCGTGGGCGCCAATTTCACCTTTGGTCACAAGCGGGATGGCAACGTTGCGCTGCTGCAAACACTCGGCAAAGAACTCGAATTCACCGTTCATGGAATGGCGGCGGTTTCGTTGGATGGCAAAACGATCAGCAGCACGCGCGTTCGAGAGGCAATTCAGCAGGGCAACCTGGATCTTGCCAGCCAAATGCTGGGACGGATCTATACGCTCGCCGGTCCCGTGGTGAAAGGCGATCAACTCGGACATCGGTTGGGTTTTCCCACCGCCAATCTGGATGTTCGCGGACTCGTGTTGCCACCCAACGGCGTCTATGCCGCGCGCACCAAAGTAGGCCAACACTCCTTTCGTTCGGTGCTGAACATTGGCTACCGTCCTACGCTGCAAAATCCGAATCCGAGCTTGCGGGTTGAAGTGCATGTGCTCGATTTCAATGGCGACCTGTATGACCAGGAATTGGAAGTGGCTTTCGCTGAAAAGCTGCGCGATGAACGGAAGTTTGCGTCGCTGACCGAACTCCAGGAACAGATCGCCCGAGATGTCAGTCAAGCCAAGTTGAAACTTTGAAGCCCGCGCAGGCTTGCGCGAGGAAATCTGGCTTTCGCGCAGCTCTGAATTTTTCGCTTGAACGGATCGACCCTTTGCCCTGTCAATTTTGCGAGATTTTCCACTATGAACACCGGAATCAATGCTATTAACGAAGCCGTGCAGGAAGCCGGCGCTTTCACGCGACCGCTTTTCAACGAACTCGGCAAAGTCGTCATCGGCCAAACCTACCTCGTCGAGCGACTTGTCATCGGATTGCTTGCCAATGGCCACGTGCTGCTTGAAGGCGTGCCTGGCTTGGCTAAGACGCTGTCCGTTAAATCGCTTTCGAATTGCCTGAACGTCAAATTCTCGCGATTACAATTCACGCCCGACATGCTGCCCGCCGACGTGGTCGGCACGCAGATCTACAATCCGCAATCCGGCGGCTTCACCACGCGTCGCGGCCCGATTTTCGCCAACATGGTGCTTGCCGACGAAATCAACCGCGCGCCGGCCAAAGTCCAAAGCGCACTGCTGGAAGCGATGCAGGAAAAGCAGGTCACCATCGGCGAACAGACCTTCAAACTGGAAGAACCGTTTCTGGTGCTGGCCACGCAGAACCCAATTGAACAGGAAGGCACCTATCCCCTGCCCGAGGCGCAGGTCGATCGCTTCATGCTCAAGCTCAAGATCGGTTATCCAACGCGCGCCGAAGAGCGGCAGATTCTGGAAGTCATGGCCAAGACTTCCGGCACGCCCGCAACCAGCGCGGTGGTTGAACCACAGCAGATTCTCAAAGCCCGGCAGGTGATCAATGACATTTACGTGGATGACAAGGTGAAGGATTACATCGTCGATCTCGTCTGCGCCACACGCGAACCGGAGACCTACAAGATCGCGGTGAAGGATTTCATTCAGCTCGGCGCGTCGCCGCGCGCAACGATCGCGCTGACACTAGCAGCAAAGGCGTATGCCTTCCTCAAAGGCCGCGGCTACGTGACGCCGCAGGATGTGAAAAGCATCGGGATGGATGTGTTGCGCCACCGCGTGGCCATCACCTACGAAGCTGAAGCCGAGGAAAAAACCAGCGAAACGGTCATCCAGAAAATTTTTGATGAATTGCCGGTGCCGTAATGGATTGAGCCCGGAACGTAAGCGCGGCTGTTTAAGCCATTTCTAGACGACAAGCATGATTCCTCGCGAGATTCTCAAAAAAATTCGGCAGATCGAACTGCGCACGAACCGGCTCGTGAGTGAGTCGTTGGCCGGCGCGTATCACAGCGTCTTCAAGGGCCAGGGCATGAACTTCGAGGAAGTTCGCGAGTATCAGCCCGGCGATGAAGTCCGCACGATCGATTGGAACGTGACGGCGCGGATGAATCATCCATTCGTGAAAAAATTCGTCGAAGAACGCGAACTCACGCTCATGCTTGTCGTGGATGTCAGCGGCTCGGGTTTGTTCGGCTCGCGCGAACAATCCAAGCGCTAACTCGCGGCCGAGATCGCTTCCGTGCTCGCGTTTTCCGCCATTCGCAACAACGACAAGGTCGGGCTGATTCTCTTCAGCGACGAAGTGGAAAAATTCATTCCGCCGCGCAAAGGCCGCAAGCATGTGCTGCGGGTCATCCGCGAAGTGCTGTTCTTCGAACCCAAAAAGCGGGGAACAGATTTGAACCATGCGCTGGAATTTCTCCTGCGCGTGACGCCGCACAAGGCGATTACGGTGGTCATTTCCGATTTCATCGGTTCACCGGCGCTGACACCCAAACGCGGCGGACGGTTGCGCCCGCAATTAATGCTGCTGGAATCCCTCGCACAAGCCTCGTTTACGATGCTGCGCCAGGCGAATCGCCGTCACGATCTCGTTGCGGTGCAGATCACCGATCCATACGAACTGGAGCTTCCGGCGTTGGGCCGGTTGGTTTTGGAAGATGCCGAGACCGGCGAAATTGTGGAAGTCAGCACCGGTGACGCACGCAAGCGCAAAGCCTTCGCCGACCGGCAAGCCAGGGCACAGAACGACGTGGCGAAGTTGTTTCGCACTGCCGGCGTTGACGCCATTCAACTACGCACGGATGAATCTTACATGAGCGCCCTTGGACGCTTTTTTGAAACCCGAGAAAAGCGGAGGTTGCGAGGATGATCAAAACCAATCTGTCCTCGCCGCTCGTCGCCACCAACGCACTGCGCGACATCAAGCCGCCGGTCGAAATTCCCAGCGGCTGGGAATGGGCGTGGTGGGCTCTGGGCGCGTTGATCTTGGCTGCCGCGATTTTTTTCTTCTGGCGATTATGGAAAAAGCGGAAAGCTCAGGCACCGATCATACCAAGGATTCCAGCGCACATCCGTGCGAAGGAAAAACTTCAAGAAGCCCTCGCGTTGATCGCCGAGCCAAAGCCATTCTGCTCGCTGGTTTCCGACACGACCCGTTATTACCTCGAAGAGCGATTCGATTTCCGCGCTCCTGAACGGACGACGGAGGAATTTCTGTATGAACTTCAAAACACAAATCTGCTCTTGCCTGATCAGAAGGAAAGCCTCGGCGAATTTCTGAAGCGCTGTGATCTGGTGAAGTTCGCGCGCTACGAACCGGGAGAACCGGAACTGCGCGAACTCCACGGTGCCGCCTTCCGTCTTGTGGAAGAAACCGAACCGGAACCGGAAATCACGGCAACTGGCGACCGCTCAAAATCGCCGCCTGAGACCACAACCACGCCATGACCTTCGGCCATCCCTATTTACTCCTCCTGCTCCTGCTGCTGCCATTGATGGCCTGGCTCAAGGGCAAGCGCGGCTATCCGCCATCGTTCATTTATTCCTCCGTCCAACTTGTTCGTCCTGTGCTCAACGTGACGCGTTCGCGGGCGGGCGGTTTCCTGACCGCGCTGCGCTGGCTCGCGCTGGCGTTGTTGATCATCGCTCTCGCCCAGCCACGTTTGACAAAAAGCCAAACAAAAGTCAGCGCCAGCGGTATCGACATTGCAGTCGCGATCGACCTTTCTGGCAGCATGGCTTCAGAAGACTTCGAAGTGAAGGGCGGGCGGGTCAATCGCCTGGCGATGGCGAAATCCGTCCTGAAAGGTTTCATTGAGGAACGTCCGAATGATCGCATTGGCCTTGTCGCGTTCGGCACACAGGCTTACATCGCCGCGCCGCTGACGCTCGATCACGATTTTCTTTTGAAAAATTTGGAACGCCTGGAACTCGGCGCGATCAATGGAAATCAAACTGCCATCGGCTCTGGTCTGAGTACCGCCGTCAACCGTCTCCGAGAACTGAAGTCGAAAAGCAAGATCGTGATCTTGATGACGGATGGCGTAAACAACGCGGGCAAAGTGGCGCCGCTCACCGTGGCCGAAGCAGCTCAAACGCTCAGCATCAAGGTTTACACCATTGGCGTGGGCAAGCGAGGCGAGGCCCCGATGCCGGCGCGCGATATGTTCGGACGAAAGGTTTATCAGATGCAGCCGGTGGATATCGATGAAGAGACGCTTCAAAAAATCGCGAACATGACCGGCGGAAAATATTATCGGGCGGATAACTCCGAAAAGTTTGAGGCGATTTACTCGGAGATCGACAAGCTGGAAAAATCCGAAGCCGAGGTGAAAAAATTCGCCCAGCATCGTGAGCTATTTAGTTTGTTTATCGCGCCGGGATTCGCGCTGCTGCTGTGCGAACTGGTTTTGCGCCACACCATGTTTCGGAGGTTGCCATGAGTTTTGCCAACTCACACCTGCTTTGGTTGCTGCTGGTGATTCCACCTGGTTTGCTGGTCTTCTTTGTTTGGTCGGCACGAACGCGGCGGAACCTCATGAAGCAGTTCATCCACGCCCGCTTGCTGCCTGGGCTGACTGCGGGCGTTTCGCCCGGACGCGAAAAGATTCGCGCAAGCTGCGTGATCCTGGCGGCTGTGTTTCTGGTTCTCGCCTTGGCTCGGCCGCAATGGGGTTATGATCTGGAGGAAGTCAGACAACGCGGACTCGATATCGTGGTGGCGATCGACACTTCAAAGAGCATGCTCGCCGAAGACATCGCGCCGAATCGTCTCGCACGCGCCAAGTATGCCGCGTTGGATCTCATGCAGCAGGCCAAGTCCGACCGGCTCGGGCTCGTCGCCTTTGCTGGAACGGCCTTTCTGCAATGCCCTTTGACCATCGATGATTCGGCGTTTCGGCAGAGCGTGGAATCGCTCGACGTGAACACACTTCCGGAAGGCGGCACCGCGCTCGCGGAGGCAATTGAGACGGCGCAGAAGGCGTTCAAGGAAGGCGACAGCTACAAGGTGCTGGTGCTGTTCACGGATGGCGAGGATCACGATGAGCGCGCGCTGAGAATTTCCAAGAGCGCGGCCGAAGCCGGCTTGCGGATTTTCACGATCGGCATCGGATCGGCTGAAGGCGAGATGCTGCCGGACACCGTTCGCGACGAGAACGGCAACCGAGTGAAGTCGCGTTTGAACGAAACCCTGTTGCAGCAGATTGCGGGTGCGGCCAATGGCTTTTATCTGCCGATGCGCGGCGCCAATACCATCGACACGCTTTATCAGAATGGTCTCGCACCGTTGCCGAAATCCGAATCGCAGGAGAAATGGGTCAAACGTGCGCGCGACCGGTATCATTGGCCACTGGCGATCGCGATTCTGCTTCTGATCATTGAAGTCTTCTTTCCGGAAAGAAAAGACGCTCGCGGCAATTCCAAAACCAAAAGGGCCGAGGTCGTTGGAAGCCGATGGGCAAACAGCAACTCGGTCGCGCTCATGTTGGCTTTCGCCTGCTGCGCTTGGGCCAATTCTGCGCTTGCCTCGCCTTCCACGGCTCTTCGCGACTACAAATCTGGCAAATACAACGAAGCGCTCCACGAGTATGAGCGTTCGCTTCAAAAAGAGAAGGACGATCCGCGCCTGCACTTTAACGCCGGTGCGGCAGCGTATCGAAACCAGCAGTTTGACGATGCGGCCAAGCACTTGGAAAAAGCGCTGACTGCGCCGGATTTGAATCTCCAGCAGCGGGCGTATTACAACCTAGGCAACACGCTTTTTCACCTTGGCGAGACAAGTCCCGATCCGTCGAAGAAAACGGCAATGTGGGAGGACTCGCTCAAAAACTACCAAAGCAGCCTCAAGCTGAATCCGCAGGATGCGGACGCGAAATTCAATCAGGAATTCGTCAAAAGAAAGCTCGAAGAATTGAAGCAGCAGCAGCAGCAAAAGCAGGATTCCAAACAGGACCAGAAGCAAGACGATCAGAAACAAGATCAGCAAAAGCAAAACGAATCCGAGAAGTCCAAGCAGGATCAGCAGCAAAAATCAGATTCTCAAAAGCCAGATCAACAACAGCAAGATCAGCAGAAACAGAACTCGGATCAACAAAAGCAACAGTCCGACACAGATCAGAAAAAGGAACAGCAGCAGCAATCGTCCAAAGGTGAGGAAAAGAAAGAGCAGCCTAAACCGGATCAGTCGCAACAGCAGAAGTCACCGGCCCAAGAGAAGAAAGATCAGGAAGCCGCTGAAGAAGCTGAAGCGGCGCAAAGCACTCCGGGTCAGATGACGCCTCAACAAGCCAAACAGTTGCTGGATGCCCAAAAAGGCGACGAAATGATGCTGCCGGCCCAACCCGAGCAGAAAACGGCAACACAGCAGAAGCCGCTTAGAGACTGGTAATCCAGCAACTCGAAATCGTAGCTTGCACAGTGCTGATCGGCTCCGCTCGCGAATGCTCCAAGTCCCAGGGCATTTCTGCTTTCGCTTTGGGGCACAAAAAAGGCAGGCCACTCGGCCTGCCTTGAAAGTTTAAGAAAGGAGTTACTCAGCTTTCGAAGCTTTGCCACCTTTGGACTTCTCTGACTTGGCGGCCGATCCTTTGGCGGCGCGAGGCTTTTTGTCGGAAGCCTCGGCAGCGGGAGCTTCGGCCTGAGCTTCAGAACGGCGCCCACGCTTTTCAGTGCGGACTTCTTCCTTCGGCGTACCGGTTTCGACCGGAGCGGCGATCGGCGTGGTGCTCTCAACGCGCAACTTGAGCGTCGATTTCACATCATGATGGAGATGAAGTTCGATTTCATGCTCACCAAGCGTGCGGATTGGCTCCGGGATGTGAATCTTGCGTTTTTCGAGGGAAATATCGAACTGGTGCTTCAGTTCGTCGGCAATCATGCCGGTGGTAACAGTGCCGAACATCTTGCCGTCTTCGCCGGTCTTGACCTTGACCACGCAGATCAGCTTGGAGACGCCTTTGGCGAGCTCGCTCATGGCGTTGAACTCGTGAGCTTCGCGTTCGCCGCGTTTTTTCTTGAGTGCTTCCAGATGACGCTTATTGGCCTGCGTCACGGGAATGGCCAAGCGTTGGGGAAAAAGGTAGTTGCGCGCGTAGCCGGCCGCGACTCGAACCTGGTCCGACTCGCCGCCGAGCCCGACGATGTTGCTGATGAGAATTACTTCAGTTTTTGCCATACGAAATTATTGGTTTGCTGGTTACGTGCTGCGTGAATGCATGAGCGTTCAACGCAAAATTTGGGTCAGAATGGAACGTCGTCTTCTTCGGGCGACGGCATGTCAGGCTCCGCTGCCGGGTTGGCGGCCGGGGCCGTCGGCGCAGGCGCAGAACGCCTTGGGGCTTCAACAGAACCGGCTTCACCGCGATTACCGCCACCAAGGAATTGAAAATTTTCAACAACAACACCCAAACGGCTGCGTTTCTGGCCAGTTTGTTTGTCGTCCCACTGGTCCAGTTTCAAGCGGCCTTCCACCATGAGTGGGCTGCCTTTTTTCATGTATTGCGCCAATGTCTCAGCCTGACGACCGAACGCATCGACATCCACGAAGGTGACCTCTTCCTTGGTTTCGCCTGATTCAGTGCGCCATGAACGATTCACAGCCAGACCGATTTTGGCGATCGCCATTCCTTTCGGGGTGTAGCGCATCTCGGGATCGCGCGTCAGATTCCCGATTAAAATGACTTTGTTGAAGCTGGCCATGAGACCTAAGGGACCGAGTTACTTTGCCGCCTGCGGAACAGGTGCATTTGTGAACATGACTCGGAAGACTTCCTGCGCCAGCGAAAAGCGGGATTTCAAATCGCTGATCACGTTCGGATCGCTCTCAAAAATGATGTTTACGTAAAAGCCAGCGGTGTGCTTTTTGTCTGCCACACGGCTAAACGCTTTCTTATCCATCTTCTGGACGGTTTCAACTTTACCGCCAGCGGCCGTAATCTCAGAAGAGATCTTGTCGATCATGTCTTTGACGCCTTCTTCTTTGCCGCTGATATCCAATATGAACAGGCCTTCGTATCGTTTCACTGCTTATCTTTCTTTCACGGGATCATCCACGATTCCGTTAAATTGATTCATTGCTTTTTCTATGCCGCCGCTGAGCCAGCATTCCACCTGGTCAGCTGCCACGGTCAAAACTTTCTCCGTCAACGTTGCTTCGGCCGAACTGAATCGCCCCAAAACGTGATTGGTAATTTCCCGCACACTGTCCTTCCGCCCAATACCAATCCGCAATCGCGGAAAATCTTTCGTCCCCAGATGTTTCTCAATGGACTCAAGTCCATGATGCCCACCGCTGCTGCCTCGGGAACGCATCCGAATCTCACCAAAAGGCAGATCCGCATCATCCACCACGACCAACATCTGCGTCAACGGAATCTGGTAATACGCTACCAGCGGTCCCACCGCCTCGCCGCTGGCATTCATGAAAGTCTGCGGCTCGCAGAGGATTACCCGGCCGCCATTCCATTCAGTCCGGGCAGCGCGAGCGTTGAACTTTTTGTCCAGCGCGAGCGCAACATTCCATCGTTCCGATAATTTTTTAATGAGCAGAAAACCGGCGTTATGCCGCGTTTTCGCATACTCAGCTCCAGGATTTCCAAGTCCGACAATGAGGTGCATGCGTACCATGCCTGGAACTGCGCCGGCCCGACTACCGGGCAGCGATTGAGATTACTTCTTTTTCTCAGCCGATTTTTCAGCTTTCTTGTCGCCAGCCCCAGCGGCAGGAGCTTTAGCGGCGCCCTTTTCACCCGGCTTGGCTGCCGCTCCCTCTTCGCCTTCCTTCTTCTCTTTGATCATCTCCACTTCAGCAACGGCGCCTGTGCCAGTCTCAGCAGCGGTTGCTTCAGCTTCGGTGCGCGGAGCGGCGACGGAAACGACTGGAATGTGCTTGTCGCCCAAAATCTCAACACCTTCCGGCGCTTGGATTTCAGCGATATGAATGGTCTTGTTGATTTCCAAGTTGCTGACATCGACCACAATCTGCTCGGGCAGATTTTTTGGCAATGCGCGAACCTTCAACTTGAACAGAACGTGTTCAAGAACACCGCCACTGTTCTTGACTCCGACGGCTTCGCCCGTGGTTTCAACAGGCACCATGACGGTAACCTGTTCCGTCTCGGAGACTTCATGGAAATCCACATGCAAGACCGCGCCATTGAGCGGGTGATGCTGGATTTCCTGCACCAAGGCGAGGCGCTTGGGGCGAGAATCGTCTTTAACAGCCAGATCGATCAAAAGATTTTCCGAAACCGAATGGTGAATCAAGTCGCCGATTTCTTTGGCGTTGATTTCCAAACTCTGCGGCTGGCTCTGGCCGCCGTAGATGATTGCCGGAATGCGTCCGGAGGAGCGGAGTTTCTTGGACCCAGCCCGGCGGCCGGCCGTACGGGCAAACGCAGTCAATGGTACAGATTTCATGTTCTTAAAATTGTCTTCGACAAGCCTACCAGACTAACTGGTTCGCCCGCCTTTAAATTCAAACAGCGAATTGACCGACGAATTGCTGTGAATCCGTTTGATCGCTTCGCCTAAAAGCCCTGCCACCGATAAAGTGGTGATCTTCACCCCGTCTATCGCGGGGCGCAGGACAGTATCAGTTGTGATCAGTTCGTCAATATCCGATTTTCGTAAACGCTCAATTCCCAAATCGTTCAAGATGGCGTGGGAAACACAGGCCAAAGTCTTCTTGGCGCCTTTCTTTTTCAAGATCGAGGCGGCTTGAGTCAATGTTCCAGCAGTTTCAGTTAAATCATCCACGAGCAACACGTTTCTGCCACGAATATCGCCAATGACCGCGACCGATTCAACCTCGGTCGCGCTTTTGCGGCGTTTGGCAACGATGGCCAGATCCGTCTCCAGCGTCTGAGAATAAGCATGTGCCATCTTCAAACCACCCACGTCTGGACTTACGACCACCAGATCTGAAAGTCTTTTCTTCTTCAGGTAGTCATACATGACCGGCGCCGCGTAAAGGTGATCGACCGGAATATCAAAAAAGCCCTGGATCTGTTGGGCGTGCAGATCCATCGTCAGAATCCGATTCACACCCGAAGCCACGAGCAAATTGGCGATGAGTTTGGCCGTGATCGGAACGCGTGGTTGATCCTTGCGATCCTGCCGGGCGTAGCCATAGAACGGCAATACCGCGGTGATCCTAGCCGCGCTAGCCCGCCGCAAGGCATCGATCATGATGAACAACTCCATCAGGTGATGGTTGGTGGGTGGCGATGTCGGCTGCACCACGAAGACTTCTTCCCCGCGCACGTTCTCCTCGATTTTCACGAAGGTCTCGCCGTCGGGAAACGGTTTGATCGTGCATTGGCCCAGCTCCAGATTGATCGACTTGCAGATGGATCGAGCCAAAGGCTCGTTGGCTGTGCCGCTAAAGATTTTCACGATCGTAACGTTGGTTTAAAAATAAAAATTCCACCGCAGCGGGTGGAAAAGCGCTTTGGACTTTAGCAGCCAACCCGGTCGGCGCAAGTGAAAATCAAGCGCGCAAACCCACAGGGGTGGGGGCCGTCGCTGCCCCCAGGCGCCCGGCGGGTGGCCAGGGGGGGGGATGGGGGGGGCAAGGGGGCCCACCCCCCGGGCCCATCATGATAAACACCAAACACAAAACAGTAAAGA
>JBQCEJ010000009.1:0-8632 GCA_051960355.1 Verrucomicrobiota bacterium
CTCAAGATTCTCGACGGCCGGGTCATCAGCACGCATTTGAAAGATCTGAACGAAAAATCGCCGAAGGCGCACGACGTCCCATATGGCACCGGCGTCTCCAATATTCCGGCAATTCTCGACGAACTGAAACGCCAGAACTTCGCCGGGAATATTTCCATCGAGTACGAATACAACTGGGAAAACAATCTGCCAGAAGTGGCGCAGTGCATTCAATTCGTCCGTCATTACACCAGCAAATAGCACGCCGGTGAATATAGAAACGCCAAACTCCGTCTAGGTTCTGATCTGGCCCAACGCGATTACAAAACATCAGTCGAAAAATCGGGTTGGCCTTTTCGCGTAATTGCAGACATTCTTGGACCGTATTGCCTTAAATATTCGCGGACAAAAAAGCCGGTAAGCCTAAAGTCATGAACGAAACCGAAACGCTCCGAACGAAATCGTCCTGTTGCGAAACAGAAACCTCCAACGCTCCCGGCTGCTGGGGCTCAAACTGCGATGGCGCCATGGCCTTCCTGATCCTCCGTGGCTGGCTCGCCGTGCGAGCCATTTTCACAGGCATCGAAAAATTCGGCGCCTACAAAACCGTCCAACAGCCCTTCATCGACCCCACCACCGGCCAGCCCGATCCCAATCTGGTAATCGACGCCAAAGTAAAATTCTATGCCTGGGCGAATTACTCCGGCATTCCGGCGGGCTTGAAAACCAAGTTCGCTCATGAACCGTTCCTGCCGCCCATGGCAATGACCTGGTTTGACCGCATGCTCGGGCCGTTTCTCATCCTGACGGGCGTGATGTTGCTGATCGGCCTCGGCACACGTTTCTCCCTTTTCCTGCAAGGTCTGCTCTACATCGCGCTGACGGTTGGATTGATCCTCATCGGGCAGAACGACGGCGTCGCGTGGCTCGGCATTCATGTCGCGCTAATCGCACTGGCGCTGGTGCTCGCTAAAAATAACAAGTTCGCGCTTCTCAAAAAATGGTAAACAAACCCATCACCCGGCGCGAATTCCTCGGCACCTCGGCAGCCGCCGGCGCCGGTCTTTTGCTGACATCCTGCAGCCCGGATTCCAGCGCAAAATCCGCCGCAACCAAAAAATCCACCCTCAGCAAACTCAACGTCGCGCTGATCGGTTGCGGCGCTGAAGGACAGGTCCTGCTGGAGTCGCTGCTCGTGATCGAGGGCATCCGGCTCGTGGCAGTCGTGGACATCTGGGATTACAACCGGAACAGCAACGTCCGCCGGCTCAAGAGCCAGGGCGTCGAAGTCAAAGGATACGAGAACTACGAAGACCTGCTTGCCCATGAAAAGGATTTGCAGGCGGTCATCGTGGCCACACCGGATTTCTGGCACGCGCCCATCACCAACGCCTGCCTTAAGGCGGGGCTGGATGTGTATTGCGAAAAGATGATGAGCAATACGATTGAAGGTGCCCGCTCGATGGTGCAAACCATGCGCGAAACCGGCAAGCTGTTGCAGATCGGTCATCAACGCCGCAGCAATCCGCGTTATATGTTTGCGCTGAACCGCCTGGTGCGCGACGGCCAGATCTGCGGACGGCTCACCGCCGCCAACGGACAATGGAACCGCGCCGTCACGGAAGATTTGGGCTGGCCCAAACGATCCGACATCAGCCCGGAAACGCTCGCCAAATACGGTTACAAGGACATGCACCAGTTTCGAAACTGGCGTTGGTTCAAAGGGTTGGGCGGCGGTCCACTCTCAGATCTTGGAGCGCATCAGATCGATATTTTCAACTGGTGGTTTGGCGTTACGCCCCGGTCGGTCACGGCCAGCGGCGGTGCCGATTATTACAAGAACCACGAGTGGTACGACAACGCGATGGTGATTTACGAATACCCGTTGGAAACCGGCATGGCCCGCGCCTTCTATGAAGTGCTGACCACCACCAGCGCCGGCGGCGGCTATTTCGAAATGTTCATGGGTGACGAAGGCAGCATCAAGATGTCTGAAAACCCGTCCATCACGAAAATCTACCGTGAAGACCGCGCTCGTCCTTGGGACGACCTGGTCGCGAAGAATTACCTGCGCACCAGTGCCACAGCCGCGCCGGTCGGCGATGCTGAAAAAGTCGATGTCCGGGAAACCGCGCCGCTGCTGCAATATGAGATCCCAGTCGGCTTCAACAAAAAGATTCATCAGCCGCACCTGGAAAATTTCTTCAACGCGATCCGGGGAACGGCAAAGCTGAATTGTCCGGCCGACGAAGCGTTCGCCAGTGAATATGTCATTCACAAAGCCAACGAAGCCATCGCCGCGCGCCGCACCATCGATATTGACCCGAACGAGGTCAAAGCCTGATTCACCCATCCATTTACAACCGAAAAAAACATGAACCAAAAGCTCGTTTATTCCGCATTGGCAACTCTGCTCGTTCTGGCGAATCACGCATTGGCCGAAGACAAAGTCCCGTTGAAAATTGACTTGCCCAAACCGCTGTTCGTAGGCACTCCCGTTCCGATCAAATTGCCCAACCTGGAACCGGCGCGCAAAGGCACGCGTCCGGACTTCTTGGTGCCGGCCGGCACCGTCAATCTCGCTGCGGGCAAGAAAGTGACCGCCAGCGACAGCGAACCCGTGATCGGCACGCCAGACCTCATCACCGACGGCGACAAAGCCGGCGACGAAGGTTCCTGGGTTGAATTCGGCCCCGGCAAACAATGGGTGCAGATCGATCTGGAAAAGTCGGCGGACATCTACGCGGTGATGGTCTGGCATTACCATTCACAGGCTCGCGTTTATCTGGACATGGTCGTGCAAGTTTCCGACGACCCGAAATTTGAGAAAGATGTGAAGACAATCTTTAACGCGGATTTCCAGAATGAACTCGGGCTCGGCGCCGGCAAAGATCTCGCCTACATCGAAAGTTATGAAGGCAAACTGATCGATGCCAATGGTGTGAAAGGCCGCTACGTCCGTCTCTACAGCAAGGGCAATACGTCCAACAAGCTGAACCATTACATCGAAGTCGAAGTGTTTGGCAAACCTGCCGCCTAAACTGCGCTGGGCGATCTTTATAGGCATCGCCCTTCTGGCCCTCGCCGTCCGGCTTCCACGCCTCGGCGAGCGGCCCATGCACACGGACGAAGCCGTCAACGCCTACATCACCGGCCAACTGCTCGCCGGCGAAGATTACCATTACGATCCACAGGATCGCCACGGCCCGGCCCTCTACTTCGCGGCGCTGCCGATCGCCCGCACTGCCGGCGCCAAAAACCTCGCCGAGCTTTCCGAAATTACCGTCCGCTTGGTTCCAGTCATTTGGGGTGCACTCGCAATTCTCCTCTTTGCCGTGGTGGCGCGAGCGACCGGGTTTCTCACCGCTGCCGTTGCGGCTGGACTTTGGTCGATCGCGCCGTTGCCGGTCTATTACAGCCGCTATTTCATTCACGAAACGCTCTTCGTCACGGCCACTTTGGGATTCTTTTTGTCCGGCTGGCGCGCTTTGGAAACCAAGTCGCTGGGCAGCGCCGCGATGATGGGAATCAGCGCCGCGTTCATGTTGGCGTGCAAGGAAACGGCTTTCCTGCACTTTGCTGCTCTGGGCGCGGCTGGACTCGCTTGGATCTGGATCCGGCGAAATGACCGCACGCGTCGAGGCCTTCACTGGAACGCCATGGGCAAAAGCGCCCTCGTTGCTTTCGCCGCGTTCATCGTTTTACTCCGGGCGCTTTACACTTGGGGCGGACAGCCCTGGCAAGGACCCTGGGATTTGCTGCGCTCCATTCCGCGCTTCGCTTCACGAGCCACGGGCGAAGGACACGAGAAACCCTTCTGGTATTATTTTCAACTGCTGGCCGGCGGCTGGTCCGGCGCGTTGCTGCTGGGTTTTGCGCTGATCGGCAGCATTCAAGCCGCGAGAACGGCAATCCTGATTTTTCGTCGTCCGCTGGAATCGCCCGCGCCTACGCTGCCCAACCTCGCGTTACCCATCCTGCTGATCTACACCGTCGCCATCAGTTTGATCTACAGCGTCATTCCCTATAAAACGCCGTGGCTCGCGCTGAATCTCTTCCTGCCCATCGCAATTCTCGCTGGCGCAGGCTTTGCCTGGTTCTGGGAAATCCTTCCGAAAACTCCGGCGCGACTCGCACTGCTGCTGGTAAGTTTCGGATTGTTGGCCGCGTTAGGCCGCGACACCTGGCAATGGGTTTTTCTCAAACCCAGCGATGAACACAATGCCTACGCTTACTCGCATACCGGTGAAGATCTGTTGCGCTTGCCCGAACGAGTCCGGCAATTGGCACTCAGCAGCCAATCTAAAACCGCCTTTCGCATCGCGGTGATCGCCACCGATCCCTGGCCGTTGCCCTGGTATTTGAGAACATTTCCCAACGTCGGTTTTTGGCAGACCAACCAGTCTCCGGGCGCAGCCGACGTTTACATCACTTCGCTCAATGCCGCCGAAACGTTCGCTCCGCTGCTGAAAAGTCGGCGTCCCGAATTTTTTGGGGTTCGGCCCGAAGTGCTGATTTTATTATGGCCGTCCAATCCAGAGGTTCTCGCGCATGAGTGACGCGACCATTCACGTTTTCAATCACCGCGCCATGGCGACTGTTTTCCAAGTGCGCATCGCAGGCGAGGAAGCCAGTTACGCCGCTCAGGCGTCGCGCAACGCTTTTGAACTGACCGATCGGCTCGAAGCGTTGCTCAGCCGGTTTCGCGAGAATAGCGACATCAGGCAACTCGCCACGCTTCAACCCAGCGAAAGCTTGCGCGTGAGCGAACCGACGTTCGCCTGTCTGGAAATCGCGCTGCGGATGACGCTGGCCACGCGCGGCGCATTCTCGATTTCACCGGCCTCCCTGCGCACGCAAGCCGCCCAGCCGAAGTGGTCGTTGCGGCGATCAGACCTTTCCGTGCTGTGCGAATCCGGTCGGTTGGAATTTGATCTTGGCGCGATTGGCAAAGGTTTCGCCTTGGACCGAATGGCCGGCGAACTGGCTGAATGGGATTGCCCGTCGTATCTGCTGGTCGCCGGCGGCAGCAGCATTCTCGCAGGTTCACCGCCACTTAATAGTCCGGGCTGGTCGAGTGGATTGGGTGACAATCATGCCGAGGAACGCTACTGGCTGGCGCACTGTTCGCTCAGCGGATCGGGTGTGGCCGCGCAAGGCGAACACATTCTCGACCAGCGCACGGGCCAACCCGCGCGACAGCGTCCGCGAGCCTGGGCGCTGGCCAACAGCGCCGCCGAATCCGACGCGCTCTCCACGGCTTGCATGGTTTTGGAGGAAGCCGAAATCAGCCAAACGCTGGCGGGACGCACGGATTGGCTGGCCTTCTTGCAAGTGGAACAGAAGGTCTGGAGACATTACGGTTCTCGCCCGCTGCCAGCGAAAGCAAGTTGATCGGACATTTCCCAAATCCGCGATTTGCACCAACAACTCACGCGAGCTTTTGCACTGCAAATGCGTACGCTCCGATGGCGATTGCCTGGCTGGTGCCCAAGCGCGAAATGCCGACGCCCACGCGTTGAAGCGGATCATATTTCACCGTGCGTTGACTGCCAGGCACCGGGATTTCACGCGTGTCGCCCTCCAAAAATCGTTTCAACTCAGCAGGCTTTTCGAGGTTGAAGGCGGTCGAAGCCAGACGCCGAAACTGGTTTCCATTCGGACCGGTATAACTGCTGTTCAGTTCGGAAACCAACGCCGGCAAGAACAGCGGCCACGCGCCCGAAACACCACCGCCAATCACCGCCAGTCCATCAATCAGCGTCAGCGCATTGCCCAAGCCGTCACCCGCGACTTCCCCGAGCCTGCGGAACGCTTCCAGCGCGGCCGCTCGGTATCCAGTTGCTTTGCCATTGGCGATGTCAGCAATGATCCTGGGCTCAGGGCTCTGCTCAAAGGATGTTCCCGATCGCTCCGCATAAACCCGCCGGACGGCCCGAATGCAGGCGCCTTCCTCGACATTCATGCTCGGAACAAGTTTATTGCGCAGCAGCCAGATTTCGCCAGCCATGGAATTGTCACCTAGGAACAATTCCCCATCGCGAACGATGCCGCCGCCAAACCCCGTTCCGATCGTCACGCCAAAAAGATTGTGATAACGCTTCGGGCTGCCCGCCTGTTCCAGCAATCGGTTCACGTGCGGCAGCAATCCCGCAATGGCTTCGCCCAAGGTAAAAAGGTCGCCGTCGTTGTTGATGAAGACCGGGATTCCAAATTTGTCTTCCAGCATCGGTCCCAAGGCAATGCCACCGCGAAAGGCCGGCAGGTTTGGCAAATCACCAATGATGCCACGGGGATAATCCGCCGGCGCGGGGAAGGCAAAACTGATGGCGGCGGGCGCTTCCGGGCATTGCATCCGAACGCGCTCGAAGCCTTCGGCGATATTGGCCAGACAGCGATTTCGGTCATCACCATTCGAAGGCATTGCCACGGTCTCGGTGAGCGCCTTGCCAGCACGCATCGCGGAAAACCGAAAGTTGGTTCCACCCGCATCCAGCGTGAGCACAACCCGCGAATCAGAATAAATGCCGTTCGCGCGATTCGGATTACCGGTTGGATTCTGCTTTGCCGTTGCAATTGGGAAATTCAAAAACGGGGTGGCGATGGTTTCAGTGTCGCTTTGCATGAGGCTTAAATATGAGAGCGGCTCGGCTGCGGTTTGGTTCCCGCAGATCATACACAAATGCTGCGGACACGCGGTAGCAATTTTTCCCGGCTGTGGGCGAACGCGCGTCCGCTCTGCTGGCGCAGTTTACGTCGCTTTGGATTCAGCCCGCGTGACCGAGATCGCGATATCTTCATTTGACAGCTGTAACGTCCAAGGTTACTTACTATTTGTCGTATGAGAACGAGTTGTCGCTTTGCCATGGCGGTTCATGTTTTGGCCGTCCTTGCTTACAAGGAAGGCGATCGGGTGACCTCCGCCTTTCTGGCGGGCAGCGTCAACACCAACCCCGTTATTATCCGACGCCTGCTGCTGGCCCTGCAAAAGGCCAAGCTGGTGGAAACCTGCAAAGGCGCCGGGGCTGGATCCCGGCTCAGCCGCTCGCCTGGGCGCATCAATCTGGCGGAGGTCTATCGGGCTGTCGAAGCCGCCGAACCCTTTGCAAATCCATCCAAAAAGCCCAACGCCGATTGCCCTGTGGGTTATTGCATTCGGGAGACTTTGGACAAAGTGTTCGCCTCGGCACAGCACGCGCTGGAATGTGATCTGGAGAAAACCACGCTGGCCAGCGTCATCAACGCCGTAAAAACATCCGGTGCCTGCGCCCAGAAAAGAGCCGTTTGACGGTCTCTTTTTTTGTGCGATGGTGTAACCATACTTGTTACATGGAAAAGGATAAACGTATGAAACAGAATTTCGCCGAACAGAGTCGCCCCGGCGCGACGATTGGAAAAAACATTGAGATCGCCTGTTTCGGTTTCTGCCGAAAGCTTCTGGCGCAGGTTGCTCGCGTGAAAGAAACGATCTTGAACGAGTCCACGCAAAAGCTGCAGGCGCACCAGCATCTGCTCCAGCTTGCCGTCAACGAAGCAGAGGCGCTCGCCCGGCAGACGCTGTATCCGCACCTGATCTTTCCAACCTTGGCGACCGAAAAAGTCCGTGCCGTTCTGGCTTGGGAAGCGCGCCAACAAGCGATTCGCGGCACGCACAGCGCGGTATTGCGAGTTTAACACGGATTCAACACTGACCATCAAACAAAGAACCTATGAAAGCGACTCTTGAAATAAACGAAACCAATTTTGAAACCGAAGTGGTCCAATCCACCCAACCGGTGCTGGTGGATTTCTGGGCCGAATGGTGCGGACCGTGCAAAATGCTCGCCCCCGTGCTGGATGAAATCGCTACCGAGCAGAGCGGGCGTGTTAAAGTCGCCAAGGTGAACGTGGATGCCAATCCCGGACTCGCCGCGCGCTTCAACATTCAATCGATTCCCACCCTGCTCTATTTCGCCAATGGCGAAGTGCGTGACAAAAGCATCGGGGTAAGCGGCAAGAAAGCCATCGTCGCCAAACTCGAGGCGCTGTCAAAGCCTGTTGGGTGACAGCTTTGTTGTATTTCCCTGAAGAACCAGAAACTGACTGAACCATGAAAAAGATTTTGAAAAGCAAAAGACATTCAAGAACCACCAACCTGCGGCCGCCGCGCGTGCGCTTGAGCCCGGCTCCACGCCGCTCCCGACGCAGCCCTGCGGCTTCTCCTGAAACTCCGGCTGTGCAAATCTTCGATCCGGCACCGGCGTCCACCTCTGACGAAGCGGCCGAACCCGTGCGCCCCAATTTGCCGCGCGGCGATTCACTCCAGCTTTACCTTCGCGAGATCGGTCAAGTGAAGTTGCTGACGCCGCAAGAGGAAGTCGCCCTTGCCCGCCGGATTCAGCGCGGCGACAAGGACGCGCGTGAACACATGATCAAGGCGAATTTGCGCCTGGTTGTGAAGATTGCCCGCGATTACGACGGGCTCGGCCTGCCGCTGCTCGATCTGATCAACGAAGGCAACATTGGCCTGATGAAAGGCGTCGAGCGCTTTGATCCGAAAAAAGGCGCCAAGCTGTCCACCTACGCTTCGTGGTGGATCAAGCAAGGCATCAAACGCGCGCTGGCGAATCAGTCCAAGACCATTCGTCTCCCGGTTCATGTGGTGGACAAGGTC
>JBQCEJ010000010.1:0-8441 GCA_051960355.1 Verrucomicrobiota bacterium
AGGTTGGTTCGAAGCTGAGCGCGATAGCCGAGTTCGTAGGCGATGACCGTTTCCGATTCGAAACTGTTGTTCCCCACCAGCAACTCGCCGTAAGCGGGGCTCGGCTGAAACAGATCACGATCATACCGCGCCGGAGTCCGCACGGCGCGCGAGATTGCGCCCCAGATCATCTGACGGTCGGTGACATTCCAGTGCGCGCGCACACTCGGCTCATATTCCAAACCGGTGTAATCAAAATATTCGAGCTTGTTGCCCAATGTGAGATACAACCGATCGTGCAGCTTGATCTCGTCTTGAATGAAGCCGCTGAACAGATTTCGCTCCAACGTGCCCGGCAGAAAGGCGACCAGCGGCGCGGCATCGGCCGCATCGTGGGTGAATCGATATCCGAGCCCCCAGACAATGCGCTGCCGCTCACCCAACCCGAACCGATTCTGGAAATCCACGTCGTACGTGTCCAGCGTGTCACGGAGCGTGCCGGCAGGGATGGTTCCGGCACTTTGGAACGGCGCTTCCAGATGAACGCGGTCGTAGTAGAGTTGCAGGCTCATGTCCGCTTCGTCGCTGAACGTGTGTGTCCAGCGAGTCAGCACGTTGGCACCGCGCGAATAACCCGTCTCATGCGGCGAACCCTGGCCGCCTGGCACCACCTCGTTGTCGCCTCCGAAACCATCGCCTTGCAGCGTGAAATGGTTTTGATCGGTCGGCTGGGCATCAATCCGAAATCCACCCTGGCCGCGGTTCCACGAATCATCCGCACTGCTGCCGTCGCGAAACACCTCCGCGCCACGATCGAAATATTTTCCGTAAATCCGGTAATACACATTGGTCGCCAGCATCCCGCCATAGCGCACCCCGACGAAATCCTCCAGCCACGTCCCGCCGCCCGCTTCCGCGTAAACGCCCTGCGTGTCCTTCGCGTCCTTGCTAACGATGTTGATCACGCCATTGACCGCGTTGGCGCCCCATAACGTTCCGCCCGGACCGCTGATCACTTCAATGCGATCGAGATCCTCCAGCAGATAATCCTGCATGTTCCAAATGACGCCGGAAAATAGCGGCGTGTAGAGGCTGCGTCCGTCTTGCAGCACCAGTAATTTGTTGGCCACGGTGCTGTTGAATCCGCGGGCGCTGATCTGCCAGGTGGACGAGGAGGCTTGCGCGACTTGCAAATTATCCGCCAGGCGCAAGGCTTCGGGCAGGCTCGACGCGCCGGATCGACGGATCGTATCCTGATTGAGCACCACCAGCGCGGCAGGCGCCTGGCGGTAGGGTTCAGGAGCTTTGGAAACGGAAGTCACATCCTGAGCCATCAATTCTTCCAAGCTCATGCGCTTGTAGAGCGCCACGATTTCCGCATTCGTGGATCCCGAATTGGGCGAGGGAACCGCAGTATTACGGTCCACCTCTGCGGCATAGACTTCAGTCAATCCAGCAATTACTAGGGCAAACAAGGCATTGCGCCGAAAAATCATAATCTCAACGGGTTCCAGCTGATTCGCTGTTCTAATTGTCGGTTCAACCGAGACAAGTCAAGCGCTCGCCACAAAACGCTCATGGGGTAAGGACCCCATGCATCCACATTGAAAACGCTTTGGGAGAATTGGAGACGGCGGCAGCACGCCCTTTTTGCCGGTGCGGACTCGCATCGTCGCCTGACGATCAAACGGATTTATCGCCTGTCCAAAGCGCGGAACATTGCCTGGCGCTCCCAACCGCTTGACGGCTAAGCCGCGGCGGCCGGAGTCTCCTCGGTCGTGGAAGGTTTCCTGCGGGAGATGGCCACAAATCCCAGCAGGCCGACGGCGAGCGCTTCGGCGGCAAGGCTGATGTACAAAGGTCGGCTGTCCATTTTGAACTGAAACTCGACGGTGTGTTCGCCGGCCGGAACAAACACGCCGCGCATGATGTAATTGGCCCGGAGCAGGTCGGCGCGTTTTCCGTCCACCGAAACCTGCCAGACCGGATCGTATTTGTCGTTGAGCAGCAGCACGGAATCCGTCTTCGACTTCGTTTTCAGGCGAATATCCTTGGGCGCGTAGCTGGTGTATTCCACTGTTCCCGAGTTTTGGTTCGTTGCATTCGTCGTCGCCGGGACGGAGGCGGTATCGGCGAGCAACACCGTTTGGTGAGGATCGAAATCCCGCGCCGCCAGCGTTTCCAATGTCAGGAAATCATTCGTGCCGATGTTCTTGAGAAAGCTCAGGTCATTGGTGTTCCAGGATCCGGATTTCAGCTTGGCCACTGCGTCCGGATTTTTGGCCGGCACTTGCCAACTGGAATACAACTTGGCGCGCGGCAAGGCGCCGGTGAATTCGAACAGCGCATAAGCTCCGTTGGTCGCCGGTTCCGCCGTGAGTTCTTCCAAACGGGTGGGCCGGAGAACGCCAGCCTTCGGCACCACATTGAAACTCTCGACGATTCGGAAGCGACGTTGCTCGGGATCGATCTGCTGGTTCAAGACATCGAGAAACCCGGCCGGTCCCAGCAGATAGCGTGTATTGGTCAAAGCCCAGCGCCGGGTCAACAGATACGTGGAATCCGCCGTGCCGCGAAACTGCAGCGCTGATTCATAATTCTGCAAATCCTGAGCCACACGCGGCATCTGGACGACGTCCAGCGACTGGACGTTGTAATATTGAAATTGATGTTGCGCCCATTCGATGCGGTAGAGCTGATCGAACAAGGCGAGTTCCGCCGGCGAACGGAACGGCAAAATCGCCACGCGATGCTCATAAGGTTGTTGGCGCAAAGTGTCGATCACGGGACTGGAGGCGTATTTCTGTTTGTAATCCCAGTATTTGATCCAAGGCATGTTGGCCCGTGCTAAATCCGTTACCAGCACCAGGCCCAGCAAAACGACACCCCATTTGGCGCGCGGACCGGAAAACTTCCCGCTGAGGATCAGCGTAATAACGGCCACTGTCAGGCTGAGCACCACCAGAAACGAGGCCACTTGGCCAACGCTGAAAGAGGCCACCGACGGGGCAAGCGATCCGTCGATCTGCACGGTCTGGAGATAACGCTCCAGCGCCGGGCGCGAAGAACTGTAGATCATCCAACCCACCCCACTCAAAATCACAGCTGCGATGCTTGCCAAGGTCCAACGCCGATCGAAGCGGCTGGCCTGATTCCACCAGTTCGCGCCCCGGCTCCCGGAAGATTTCAGATAGCGCATCAGGCTTTGAACGCCATAGGCGAACAGGATCAGCACCGCCCAATTGAAAATGGCGACGAACTTGGCCGGGTTTCGAATCGTGGAGAAGTACGGCAGGCGATAAATAAACTGGTAAAATGGCGCGAACCGTCCAAATGCCAGGAGAAGCGAGACCACCGCCACAACCACCCAAAACCACAGCACCTTGCGTTCTGGCATGGAAAAAACCGAGCCCTTCCGGCGGAGCGACTGAAGTGCTGCCCAAAGTGCCAACAGGGCGACCGGCACGCCCAAGTAATTTCCGCCGCCAGAAAACCGCATCGTCCCTTGAGGCGGCGGTCCCTGTTTGTCACCCGCAAAGTAGCGGTCCCATGCCGGATCACGCCCCATGATGCCCCAGTAATTGCCGCCATCCGGAGTATCCATTCGAAAACCGAACAGCCCGGGAATCACGAAGCCAAGCGTTTCGCGTTTGGGAAAGCTCCACTGCGTGGCCCAATCCCAGTTTTGCTGCTTGCTCTGATCATTCTGGTCCAGCCCGGCGATGCCCTTTACCTGCGTGCCGATCAGAGCAGTCAACGTTTGCGTTGCAATCAAACCCGCACAGAGCGCCACCAGCGCGACGCGGCTGATGCCTTGGGCGAATCGCTTCAACAGTGAGCCTTCGGAGAGGATCAACGCCCGATAAACCACAAATGCGGCAATAAACAGGCTGAACAGCGCGCCGTTATCGATGCCTTCAGTCACACCCATTCCAACGGCCATGCCGGCCAGAGCGAGCTTGATCCAGCGATGACGGCTTTCGCTGCTGACGATTGCGGCGAGCGCCAGGAATTGATAGCCGACTCCCACGATCTGCGTGCCGACGCCCCAGCAGGTGGCCGATAAAAACGTGGAGCTTAAAGCTGCGGCCAGCGCGCCCAGACCGCACGTCCACGGCGAGAATTTCAAGGTCCGCAGAAACAGCCAGACGCAACAGCCGAGAAAAAACAGGGTGATGGGTGGATAAAAACTTGCATACCCCACGGGCCCGAGTGCCCAGCGCACCAAGCTGCTGAACATGATCGGCCATGCTCCTACATTCAAACCAATCGAATTCAAATCATCCCAGAGTCCAGCGAACGATGCGGGTGGCCTCAACCATTCGGCCACATAAACGCCCAAGGGACCATCGTTCGAGAAATGAACGCTGCCGGGGAGAAAACTCTGATAAAACAATGCGCTCAAGACGGCAGCCAGCGAGAGGAGAAACCAGACAATTGGCCGCGGGGCACATCTTGCGCCTGATCCGCAGCCGCTCGAAGGATCGCGATTGAGTGTATGGGATGAAGGAGAGGTTTTTCCGCTCACACTTTTCATTTATAAAGGTATTCCAAAGCTCGGCTCAATAACCTTCGGTTCGGGAATTGGAACTATGAAACGCCCGCCGCGCTTCTGGTATTCGGTCTCTCGTTTGAGTATCTCCTCAGCAAAATTCCATGCGAGCAGCAACGCGTATTCCGGCTGATCTTTCAATAGTGCCTCCGGCGGGCGAATCGATAGCCATGACCCCGGCGCAACCTTGTTCTGCTTAAAGGGAGTGTTATCGATTATGTAATCCAATTCCTTGGTTCCAATTCCGCACGTGTTCAGCAGCGTATTGCCTTTGGCGGACGCGCCGTAGCCGATGATGCGTTTACCTTGACATTTGAGCGTGCGTAACAAGGCGGGTAATTCGGTGCGAATTCGGTTCACGCGACCCGCAAAACCATCCCACGTTGCCGGCTGAGAAAGCTTGAGGCGGTCCTCTTCTTCAAGCGCCTTTTCCACGCTGACGTGCGGCCTAATGTTCGCGGAGCGGTGCCGCAAATGAAATAAGATTGAGCCGCCATGGATTGGATAACGATCTACGCGAGCTAACATAAAAGCAGAATTCTTGACCAAAGCCTCTATTGCACGGACGCCGATGTAAGACAAATGCTCGTGATAAATCGTGTCATACTCTGTGTGGTTATAGAAATCCACTATGTAAGGCACCTCAAAAGCGATCAAGGTATTTGGATCCGACATGGCTTCCAGTCCGACTATAAGATCGTGCAGGTCGTCAATATGCGCAAATACATGGCGGCCCAAGATTAAGTCTGCGGCACCCCAGGCCTCCCTCAGCTTTCGCGCGGTGGTCGCGTTGAAAAACTCTTTCCGCGTGGGAATCGCGGTGGCGAGGGCGACGTCGGCGATGTTTCCAGCGGGCTCCACGCCCAAAACCTCGCACCCCTGCTCCTTGAACTTTTTCAGAAAAACCCCCGTATTGGAAGCGATCTCGAGCACTTTCGAGCCCGCGCCAAGCCGAGCGGTTCTGACAAGATGCCGCATCATCCTGTTTAGGTGCATGTCCATCATGGTGGACGTGGAAGTGACGTAAGCGTAATGCGAATAAAGAATTTTAGGATCCACCGTGTCGGCGAGCTGCACCAAGGAGCAATCCAGGCACAAAACAACGCGTAGCGGCAGGGATATCTTGTAGCTGGCCACTTCTTCTGGCTTCAGGAAATCATTTACCAATGCCGTCTTGCCAAGGTCTAGGATCAGCCTGAGATTTTTTGAGCCGCAGGTGCGGCAGTGGGTGCGTTCTTGGATCATGGTTGAGGAGGCCGGTAAGGCGACTGAGGGTTCAGCTCGTGACGGATTTCATCCACTGGGTCGCGACGCCCTTCGCCTTTGAACAGGAGGCTGGTCACGGTTATAACCAACCCATGGACATTGCCGGTATTGCGGTAGGCGTGAACGACTCCTCGAGGAACGTAAACTCGGGTAGGCGCACGGGCACCGGTGTGTATCATCCAGCCCTGCATTCCCAGCGGGGAGCCTGGTCGATTATCCCACAGGTAGACGGAGAAGTCCGAAGGCCCTGCAAAAATGAAGTAGTCGTCCTGCATCACATGCTCATGCGGCCCGCGGGTCACACCGGGGGCAGACCAGGAGCAGCACGCCATGACGGGCTTGAACTCGCTGGGGACTTCGTCATTGCGATACAGTTCAAACAAACTTCCGCGCTCGTCGAGAAAAACCGGCAAAGACTCCACACGCACGCCGGGGAGCCCGGAAACCTCACAAATCCCTTGTACATCGATCTGCCGCCACACGGTTGTCATTTCGCGGAAGATATGTGAACTCACATCTTTTGAGCGAGTACTTTTCTCAGTCCACTGACCCATGAGCCCGCAGGATGGCCGAGCAGTCCCGTCAGTTTCTGGTTGCTCATCACCGTAAACTCCGGCCGCCTTATCGTGGAATTGAAGTACGCGCTCGTCACCGGCTCGATTGCTGGAATCTTTGAAATGACTCCCGCGCTGAACGCCTCCTCCAGGATGATCTGTGCCCAATAGAAGCGGCTCATGCCGCCGTCGTTAACGGCGTGGATCAACCCGCTACTGCCAATCCGCAGCAATTCAATGGTCCACTGCGCCAGATCAGTGGCGAAGGTTGGAACGGAAACTTGGTCGGTGGTCAGCTTCAGGGTCCGACCTTCACCGGCGGCTTTCAAAACAGTGTCAATGAACGTCTTCGTCTGCGTGGGATGCCAGTCAAAGACCCAACTGGTTCTCAATACGAGATGATTTGGCGACGCGAGCAGTACTGCCTGCTCACCGGCAAGCTTCCCGGCGCCATACTCGTTCAGCGGATTCGTGGGATCGGTTTCGAGGTAAGGCAGTTTCTTTGCGCCATCGAAAACAGAATCGGTGCTGTAATGAACCAGCCGAACCCCCTCTCGGGCGCAAAGCTGGGCCAGACGTTGTGGACCTTCAGCGTTCACGATCCTGGAAAGTTCCCGCTCAATTTCGCAACGGTCCACGAAATTGTATGCAGCGGTATTAATAACGATTTGGGGGCGAACTTCAGCCAGACACCGCTTCATCAAACCAGAGTCGGACAGGTCAAATTTCGAGTGGTTGAAAAAAAAAACTCACAATCGTCCGGGGCGAGTCGCTTAAGCGCATAAGCCAGCAAACCATCACCGCCACTGACAAGAACTCTTCCAGCTTGCATTTGGGTGTCAACATAGGGGACGTTCATCCACTAGTCCACTAAATGTGAGAACTGGCCCAGAACTGGGGCGCAACTTGACACCCCCACCGGGAAATCCGGTGGACCTGGGGGAACGGCTCAATTGGGAAGCCTGCCGGCACGGTCTGGGGCGGGCACGGCAAACCCTGGCAGTGGGGGATGGAGCGCCATGGATATGGCATCTGATCGAGCAGCGGTGGAAAGATGCGCATCAGGTGCTGGACTTCTACCATGCCAGCCAGCATCTGCACGCGCTGGCAGAAGCGTTGCACCCGGCCGATGAGCCGGCGCGAGAGCGCTGGACGGCCCAACAGTGCCACGACCTGAAGCATGGAAAGCACAAGAAACTGATCCAGAGGCTCGAGGGTTTGCCCCTGGGGGCAGGGCCGGCGGGTGAAGTCATCCGGCGGGAGAAGAACTATTTTCAAAACCACAGTCAGCGACTGAATTATCAGGCATTGAGCCGGCGAGGCTGGCCCATCGGCAGCGGTTCAGTCGAATCGGCTTGCGCACAGCGACAGCGACGCTTCAAACGTCCTGGCCAGTTCTGGACCGAGGGAGGTCTGCGTCGACTCAATGCTCTGATCGAAGCTCGCGACCTGAACCCTTGGGATGACCTCTGGGCCAATTAATGGTGCGGGTGTCCAGTTGCGCCCCTGAAGGCCGGTGATACTTAAAAATGCTTTCGTTTACTCAAACCCTCCGGCTAAGCTAATACTTTGTGAATCTGATCATCAGAATTCTTCCGGGGCAGCGCTTGCCCTGGCCAACATCCGGCAATTGCCACCGAAATTGCTGTAAGCCTCTATGATTGAACACGGAGCTTTGCACAGTGCTGCGGAATGGCCGCGGGTGAGCATTATCATTCCAACGTTGAACGTCGAGGCGTTGCTGGAGAATTGCCTCGAATCCGTGGCTCGCCAAACCTATCCGCGAGATCGCTATGAAATCGTGCTGGCGGATGCGCATTCCACGGATCGCACCCGGGAGATTGCCCAACGCTATGGCGCAATTGTTCTTGATGATGAAGGCAAAAACATGGAGGAAGGCAAACGACTCGCGCTGCGCCATGCCACTGGCAACTACATCGTCTTCATGGATGCGGATAACGAGATCTCCCATCCGGATTACATCGAACGGGCGGTGCGCGCCTTGGAAGCCAACTTACAAGCGCTTGGAGTAGAGGCCTATTATCCGCCATCACCCAAGATGACTTCCTTTTGCGCCTATCTCACCCACC
>JBQCEJ010000011.1:0-6272 GCA_051960355.1 Verrucomicrobiota bacterium
GGTCAACCGCTGACTTGGGTGACGGGCAACGGCACTTGGGATATTGGCACCAGCCCGAATTGGCAGGATGCGACGGGCGCCGGCGGACAGTATTATTTGGAAACCGCGCTGCCGGGTGACAACGTGGTGTTTGGTGATCTGCCGGGCGCCGGCAGCTACACGGTGACTTTAAACAGCACCGTTTCTCCAGCCAGCGTAACGGTCAGCAACAACCTGGCAAATTATACCATCGCGGGCAGCGGCAAGATTGCCGGTGATGGCGCACTGGTCAAGGATGGCAGCGGCATGCTGGTGTTGAGCAATTCGGCCAATGCCTATCTGGGCGGAACCTGGGTCAAGGGCGGCACGCTGCTGGTTTCCGCCAAAGCGGGCGGTGGCAGTTATACGGTGGCCGATGGCGCGACGCTGGGAGTTTTGGTTTCAAGCAGCAGCTTGAATGCTGCCGCCGTCAGCTTGGGAAACTGCACCGCCAGCTTCATTGGCATTTCCAACAACGTGAATCCGGTGATCGCCAATACCGGCGCGCTGACATTGGCCGGAGTGGTTACCGTGAACGTGACCGGCGGGCTGCTGGCCGGGGAGCATCCGTTGATCAGCTCGGCTGCCATCGGCGGCACGGGCGGTTTTGTTCTCGGCAGCGTGCCGGACGGCGTGGTGGCGAACATCATCACGAATGGCACCACGGTGGTTTTGAATGTGATCAGCTCACCCGCTTCCACCCCGTTTGTCTGGACGGGACTGAACAATGCAAACTGGGACTCGGCCACCGCCAACAACTGGACGAGCAACGGCGTCACGGTCCTGTTTACCAACGGCCATTTGGTGCTGTTTGATGACACCGCCGCGCAAGGGCAGATCACGGTGGCCGAGAATGTTTCATTCACCTCGCTGCTGGTCAGCAACAATGCGCTCAATTACACGTTCACCAGCGTGGGTGACGCGGCGATGGCGGGCGCAGGTGCCCTGGCCAAGAGCGGCACCGGCACATTGGTTTTGGCCAATACGAACACATACACCGGTGGCACAATTATCAACAGTGGCGTCCTCCAACTGGGTGACGGTCTGGCCCAAAACGGTGTCGTGGCGGGAAATATTACCAACAACGCCAGTCTGATTTTTGCCAATCCGGCCGATCAGGTTTTTACCAACGTCATTCGCGGCACCGGGACGGTTTCCAAGAATGCTGCCGGTACCTTGGTGTTGAGCAATACCGCCAACGCTTATCAGGGAGGCACGACAGTGGCTGAGGGCACGCTGGTTCTCGGCTGGACAAATTCCCTCGGCCTGCCAGCCAATCCGACCAACCTGGCGACCGTCTTGCCTGGTGCCACGCTCGATATTAACGGGCAGAACCTGAGTGATACCTACACTCCCAGTGCCGGTTATACCATCACCATCGCCGGAACGGGATCGGCCCCCGGCAAGGGCGCGCTGACCAGCTTGACCACGCCACCGGATAATCGGGGCGTGCCGAATATTCATCTCGCCGACGATGCGACGGTGGGCAGCGACGCCGACAGCAAGTTCTGGATTCGCGGGGGCATTTCCGGAGCGCACACGTTGACCAAAATTGGCAGCAATTCCGTGGTCATCACCGCCGGGACCGTCATCAGTGCGGAAGTTCCCGCCCTGGTGGTCAGCAACGGCACTTTGACAACATCCGCCACGCTGGGAGCCACGCCGGTCCGCGTTTATGGTCCGGGAACTTTCGCGCTCTACACCGGCACCGGCATTGTTTTCACCAACGGCCTGATGCTGGCCGACGGCAGCACGTTCCTCCAGACCAACGGAAACAACGGCTGGGCTGCACCGATCGAGTTGAATGGCAATATCAACTTTGAAGTGGGGCGCGGTTCGCTGGGTGTTTCCGGCTCGCTGATCGGAACCGGTTCCATGACGAAAACCGGCGCCCAACAACTTACGCTCCTCGGCACCAACAGTTCCTACGCTGGGAATATCAACGTCGCCGCGGGCGCACTGGAAGCCGCGGCTGACGGCAGTCTCGGCACGGGCAACGTCAGTGTGGCCGCCGGGGCAACCCTGCAACTGGACACGCCGGCCACCATGAGTGACACGGCTTCGCTGATGCTGGCGGACAGCACGGCTCTCGCCAGCCTCAATTATACCGGCACACAAACCGTCGCGACGCTTTCGTTCGACGGCGGTGTCACGCCGGCGGCAGCGGGCACGTGGGGCGCGGTGGGTTCGGGCGCCGCGAATGAGAGCGCGAGCCTGTCGGGAACCGGCTTGCTGCAAGTGTCTTCCATCACCCCGCCGACGCCGATTCCGCTGGCGGTTCAGGTGAGTGGAGGCGTCCTGACGCTTACCTGGCCGGAGCCGGGCTGGTATGCCCAGTCTAATTCCGTGAACGTTGCCAGTTCCAACCAGTGGTTCGATATCCCGGGCTCGGAGACCGGAACCAATCTGGTCCGAACGGTGGATTCCACCCAGCCGCACGTGTTCTATCGCTTGCGTCACCCTTGAGCCATTGATCAATGGCCGCTGTGATAAAGTTCGCAGCGGCCATGTTCTTCCAAGCGGATTTGAGTCTGAACACGGAATCACCCGAATGAGTGATAGGTTTGTGAATGCCATCGGCGAAAATCGAAATCGAACTTTTGATTCCGAGCCTTAAAGCCGATCAGAACAAACCGCGGTGCGATGTTTTTCGGCCGGTTCATCCACGGATAGCTGTGACTTGCAAAATGATTAAACGACGCATGAAACCAATCTTGATTACGTTGGCGAGCGCCTTTGTGGCCGCACTGACGGCGGCGGCTCAACCAGGGGATTTATTGGCACCCACGCCGCCGATGGGCTGGAACAGTTGGAACTGGTTCGGCAAAAAGGAAATCGACGAGCGCATCGTCTGCGAATCCATGGACGCGATGGTGAACGAAGGCCTGCGTGATGCCGGCTACCGTTATGTGGTGGTGGACGGCGGCTGGCGCGCAAATCACCTGGGGGCCAACGGCGAACTGCTGGCGGACCCGGTGAAATTTCCGCACGGCATGAAATATCTCGCCGATTACGCGCACGCGCGTGGCTTGAAGTTTGGCGTGCATACCGTGCCCGGCACGCTGGATTGCGGCGGCGATCCGGTGGGCGGCTTTGGCCACGAGCCTGTGCAGGTGAAGCAGTTTGTGGATTGGGGACTGGATTTTGTGAAGCTGGACAAGTGCCGTTATTCCAGCGGCTGGAGCCCGGAGGTGTTGCGCTCCACTTATGCGAAGTGGAACGACCTGCTGGCGCATTGCGGTCGGCCAATGGTGTTAAGCATGAGCGCCTACAAGTATTACGACTGGTATCCGCGCTACGGCCAGATGGGCCGCACCACGCCGGATATTCTCGCCCGGGTCAGTGGCAGCGTGGGCGCGGTGTTTGACAGCAAGCCGCGCTCGGTCATGGCTTTGGCAGAGGAGAACAACGAATCCGCCCAGTATGCGGGCAAAGGTTATTGGAACGATCCTGACATGCTGGTAACGGGAGACCAGGGATTGAGTGCAGCGGAACAACAATCGCACTTTGCCCTGTGGTGCGTCATGTCGGCTCCGTTGATGCTCGGCAATGATCCGCGTGCGATGAGCACCGCCGAAAAGGACCTGGTGCTGAATCGAGAGGCCATCGCCGTGAATCAGGACCCGACCGAACAAGGACGTCGCGTTCAACGCAACGGACAGTCGGAGATCTGGTCCAAGCACCTTCAGGACGGGCGGGTGGCGGTGGTGTTGCTGAATCGCGCGACGACCAACGCGCCGGTTACGCTGGCTTGGTCGGCGGTTGGACTTCTTGAAAAAGTGCGCGTTCGGGATGTCTTCGAGCAGGCCGATTTGGGTCTCCAGGCAAAGCAAACCACGCGAACGCTGCCCGCGCACGGGTGCGCCTTCCTGATTCTGACGGGAGCATCATCCGCCGCCGCCAAGGCGGAATCGGGTCACCACTGAAAGGATGCCAACCTGCGATTTGCACCAAAGCTCATTTCATCAAATCCTTCCAAAAGTGTATTCCACTCACCGATCCCGATATCTCCTCAGTCTGACGACGCTGTTCGTCGTCATTGCCATTTTCAATGCGCCTGCGGAAGTGAAACTGCCCGCGGTGTTCACCAGCAACATGGTGCTGCAACAGGGCATGACGGTTCCCGTCTGGGGCTGGGCGGACGACGGCGAGGTGGTCACGGTGGAGTTTTCCGGTCAGAAAATTTCCGCCACCACGGCGCAAGGGAAGTGGTCATTGAAGCTGTCGCCGCTGGCGATGAATCGCACGCCGCAGACGCTGCGCGTCAGCACGCCCACCCAAACGCTGGAACTGACCAATG
Source organism: Verrucomicrobiota bacterium (assembly GCA_051960355.1). GTDB lineage: Bacteria > Verrucomicrobiota > Verrucomicrobiia > Limisphaerales > DASXHY01 > DASXHY01. The sequence goes on from JBQCEJ010000011.1 coordinate 4,319, forward strand.
TGCTGGTCGGCGAGGTCTGGCTTTGCGGCGGGCAGTCCAATATGGAATGGCCGTTGCGCGCGGCGTTCGAGCCCGCGGCGGACATTGCGGCGGCGACCAATCGGTTCATTCGCCTGCTGCATGTGCCGAAACAGCGTTCGGATACGCCGCAGACGGATGTGAACGCGCGCTGGACGGTTTGCACCCCGACCAATGCGTCGGGATTTTCCGCCATCGGTTATTACTTTGGACGGGATTTGCAGGCGGCGCGGAACGTTCCGGTGGGACTGATTGAATCCGACTGGGGCGGCACCCCGGCGGAGTCGTGGATGCGCTACGATGTGCTCGCTGGCAATCCGCGTTACGAGAAGGAAATCGTCCGTCCGCTCGCGAAGGTGGGCGAGAATTATCCGCACGCGCTGGCCAACTATCAAAAAGCGAAAGCCGAAGCCGAGAAGTCTGGCGTGACATTTTCCCAACCCGCGCCGCGTCAACCGTGGGAGCCGGCGGAATTGTATAACGGCATGATCGCTCCGTTGCTGCCATTCGCCATCAAGGGCGTCATTTGGTATCAGGGCGAGGCCAATGCCGGTGGCCGCGCCGAGCAATACCGTGATTTGTTTCCGGACCTGATTCGCAACTGGCGTGAGGACTGGGGCCAAGGTGATTTTCCGTTTCTCTGCGTTCAGTTGACCGGTTGGAATCACATGCGCGAGCAATCGCTCTCAGAACTCACCAACAACCCGGTGGAAGGCAGTTGGCCGTTTGTGCGGGAGGCGCAATTGCTGGCTACTCGCCGTTTGCCCAAAGTGGGCATGGCGGTAATCATCGATCTCGGCGAGCAGGTGAGTATTCATCCGAAACACAAGGCGCCAGTCGGCGCCCGGCTGGCGCTGGCCGCACGGGCGATTGCCTACGGCGAAAAACTCGAATACTCCGGCCCGATCTATCGCCAGAGCGAAATTCACGGTGAACAGGTGATCCTCCATTTTGATCATGTGGGGCAGGGGCTGGAAGCGCGCGGCGGCGATTTGCGTGGTTTTGCCATTTGCGGCCCGGATCATCAGTTCGTGTGGGGCAGGGCGGAGATCGTCGGCGACACAGTGGTAGTCAGCAGTCCGGCAGTGCCGCATCCAGTGGCGGTGCGCTACGGTTGGACGGATTTCCCGTTGGTCAACCTGTGGAACAAGGATGGTTTGCCGGCGTCGCCTTTTCGCACGGATGGTCCGGAGGAAACCGCCCGGTAAAAATTGATGCGGGACGTCGGGGCCCCCGATCCACTAATCCTGATGGGTGATTTGTGGGGGGCGATCCCGCCACTCCCGGTATTTCATGGCGGCCTCGGTGCGTGAACGCACGTGCAGGCGATCGTAAATGCGCTTCAAGTGGGAGCGCACCGTTTCGATGCTGACGCTCAGCTTGTCGCCAATTTCCTTGTTGGAAAAGCCCTGGCAAAGAAGGTTGAGGATTTCCTCCTCGCGCCGCGAAATTGCCTGGGGTTCGCTGGCTGGTATTTGTTGATACGATTCCACCAGGCGTCGGGCGATCTCGCTGCTCATGGGCGCACCGCCGGAACGCACCTCGGCGATCGCGTGAATCAATTCTTCCTGGTTCGAGCGTTTGAGCAGGTAGCCACACGCGCCGGCCTGCAGTGCCTTGAAGATTTTGTCGTAGTCGCGATAAACGGTGACGATGATGATCTGCACCTCGGGCAAGAGTTCGCGCAGCCGCACGGTGCAGGCACTGCCGGAGAGGTTGGGCAGTTGAATGTCCATCAGCACCACGTCGGGCGCCAGGTTGGGAATGGTGACCAGCGCCTGCTCGGCGGTTTCGCACGCACCCACGCAACGATAGCCGGGCGTTTCGTCAATCCACTCGGCCAAGGTCTGCCGGATGGTGGCGTTGTCTTCCACGATGGCAACGGTGGTCATGCGATGGCAATCAGCGGTTCCATTTTGAGGAGGCTGGCCCAGAG
>JBQCEJ010000012.1:0-16244 GCA_051960355.1 Verrucomicrobiota bacterium
GAATTCAGCCTGGTCGGCAACGTTGGACATCGACGATGTCTCGCTCACGACGACGAACACCGTGCCGGATCCCGTGCCGTTCACCAACACGCTTCAGATCGCCATTGCCCGCAGCACCGGCATCCGCTGGTTTGCGAGCAACAGCGTGAATTATCAGGTGCAATGGGCGACTGACACCAACAGTGGCTGGACGAATCTTGGCAGCCCGATCATTGGGAATGGAACCACGAATACCGTGATTGATCCGCTTTGGCCGCCGCACAATTTCTATCAAGTGTTGTCCGTCCATTGAGCTGGAAATCGGGAGTGGCAAGGAAAGGTCGCGGACCAGCGGCGCGCCTCATCCTAAAAACAAAACACCCGCCAGACGCATCTGGCGGGTAGTGATAAATTCAGCTTATTAGCGGCCCAACACTTTCATGCGCGCTGTGTGATATTCGTCGGGAGTGAGTTTGTCCTCGCGATATTGCTGCAACAGATCCTGAAGTTGCTGCTCTTGATCCGCTGAAAGCCCCGTGGGAGGACCCTGCAACGGCTGCAGTGTCATCGGTGATTTGGCGGCAGCCACCGTTTTTTCCGGCTGCTTCTCCTTCACCTTCTTGGGTTCATCCTTCTTGACCGGTGCCGGTGCTGCGGTTGCGACGGCTGGGGTGTTTTCGAAAACTGGTTCTTTCTTGTTAGCCGCTTTGGTGGGTTCCTTGGCTTTCGGAGCCTCAGCCGTGGCTTCGGGTTCGGGGCGGCTTTGCAGCTCCTGCATCGCTTTGCGCAGCGCTTCGCGAGCTTTCTCGATGTCCGTACTGGAAGCCTGGGGAGCTGATTGGAAAACGGGTGCGTTCGATGGCTTCGGCTTGGAAACAACAGCCGGCGCGGCGGGCGCGGGCTGATACATCGGCTTGGCCGCGGCAGGTGCGGCGGGTTTGGTCATGGGCGCGATCGGCTGCTCGGCGGGAGCCTGCGTCCCGGATCTCGTCTGCAACTCCTGCATCTTCTGCTCAAGCGCCTGTCGGGCTTTGATCTGAGCTTCCGTGTCGGCAGCTCGCAGAAAAGTGGGAGAAACCATTGTGGTGATCACGCAAGCTAAAACAATGCGGCTGGAAATCTGCATGGCCACTTATTTACGAGAAATTCATCCGTGATGCAATAGCTTTCAGGAAAAGCGCGTTCCCTCGGCAATGGCCCGGCAGCCCGTCAAACAAGCCGCCGCGATGCCTTTCGAGGGTGGCAAGGGGCGCGGATCGAGTCCGCCGCGCTTCACAGTGGAATCGCTCAATCGGCGGGTGACAGGCTGCGGTTCCGGGTTACCTTTTCAGTCAAGTGGAGCCAAACAATTGAACCAAAGGACGACGAATGAACATCCAACGAATCGGATCACAACCCTCCAACAAAGGTCCAGCCGATTGGTTCACGGGCACCGTGCGCTTTGACTCACCGTTCCGGGGAACCGATCCCGCGCGGGTTATGGGCGTGCTCGTCACGTTTGAGCCGGGCGCTCGAAGTGCCTGGCACACTCATCCCCTCGGTCAAACGCTGATTGTCACCTCCGGTTGCGGCTGGGTCCAACACTGGGGCGGATCGGTCGAAGAAATTCGCCCCGGCGACATCATCTGGATTCCGCCAGGCGAGAAACACTGGCACGGTGCGACGCCGACCACCGGGATGACGCACATCGCCATCCATGAACAGCTCGATGGCAAATCCGTCGATTGGATGGAGCAAGTTACCGACAAAGAATACAAGGCCGATTCATCGGCCAAACCTATTGAACCAAGGACTTAAATTATCATGCGTGCAACAATCATGTATCGCGCCGGCGACGTTCGTGTCGAGAACGTGCCCGACGCAACCATTGCAAAACCAACCGATGCGCTGGTGCGCGTCACTCGCGCCTGCATCTGCGGCAGCGATCTTTGGCCATACAAGGAGATGGAACCCTCCGAAACCGGACGCCCCATGGGTCACGAGGCCATCGGCGTGGTGGAAGCCATTGGAGCCGACGTGCGCAAAGTGAAGAAGGGTGATTTCGTGGTGATGCCCTTCGCTTTCTCCGATGGCAGTTGCGACTTCTGCCACGAAGGACTTCAAACCTCGTGCGTTCACGGCGGGTTCTTTGGCTACAGCCAAGAAGTGGGCGGAGCCCAGGCTGAAGCGGTGCGAATTCCCTTCGCAGACGGTACACTGTACGTCTTGCCGGTCCGTGAAGATCACGCGTTGGTGGCATCACTGCTGACCCTCTCAGACGTGATGGGAACCGGCCATCACGCTGCAGTCGTTGCGAAAGTTCATCGCGGAAAAAAGGTTGCGGTCGTCGGTGATGGAGCGGTTGGATTGTGCGGTGTCATCGCTGCAAAGCGGCTCGGCGCGGAACAGATCATCATTCTGGGTCGGCACCCCGGCCGCATCGCTCTGGCGAAAACCTTTGGCGCAACGGACGTCGTGAGCGAGCGCGGCGACGAAGCGGTCGAACGCGTGAAAGCGCTGACGGTTGGGTTTGGCGTGCATTCCGTTCTCGAGTGCGTCGGCACTGAGCAGGCCATGTCCACCGCCGGTTCGATCGCCCGTCCTGGCGGCGCGATCGGCCGCGTCGGTGTGCCTCATTATCAAGCAACGCCTTCGTCCGAGTTGGCTTTTTACAATAACGTCACGGTCGGCGGCGGACCCGCTCCGGTGCGTGCCTACATCAGCGAACTGCTGCCCGACACGCTCGAAGGCTGGATTCAGCCAGGCCGCGTCTTTGACCGCACGATCGGACTTGACGAAGTTCCCGAAGGCTATCGTGCCATGGATGAACGAAAATCGATCAAAGTCATGGTGAAGCCTTGATTCGTCTGAGGCATCTGCGCGGTGAAGGGTGATCGGCGTAAAACGGATGAAAGCAAAACGTGTTCACAGCCACAGCCGGGGACAGTATTCCTTCATAACTCAAGCGACAACTGCGGTCCCTGCGGTCTCCTGAACCCAGCCGCAGACAGTTCGGGACCGTGCTCTGGAATTCCTGCCCGCCGCCGCGCCACCTCGAACAGTTGCGAAATCTGATCCGCATAAATGCCTTCGCCACTCATTCGCGAACCGAATTGCGGGCGGTAAAGCTTGCCGTCGCGCATGGATCGCAGGCGATTCAGGATGTTCTCTTTGCGATCGGGAAAATGTTTCACCAGCCATTGCTCAAACAAAGGAGCGACCGCATGCGGCAGTCGCAAAACGACGTAACCCGCGGACCGCGCTCCCGCTTCGGCAGCCGCTTTCATCAGCGCCGGAATTTCTGAATCGGTCAGACCCGGGATGATCGGCGCGAGCATAACGCCGACAGGAATGCCGGCTTGCGAGAGCTTTTGAATCGCGGCGAGCCGGGCCGCAGGCGGTGAGGTTCGCGGTTCCATGACTTTCCTTAACTCTGAATTAAGCGTGGTGAGAGAAATGAAAACGGCGACTGCCTGGTGGCGGGCCAGTTCGGATAAGACATCGATGTCGCGGGTCACGAGGGAGTTTTTCGTGATCAACGCCACGGGATTTCTAAACTCGGCAAGCACTTCCAGGCAGCCCCGCGTGAGTTTGAGCCGGCGTTCAATCGGTTGATAGCAATCCGTGACGCCGCTCATCGCGATCGTCTGCGGCTTCCATTTCTTTGAAGACAATTCAGCCCGTAGCAGCTCCGGCGCGTTTTGCTTCACCATGATTTTGGTTTCAAAATCCAGCCCGGAGGAAAACCCCAGATACTCGTGAAATGGCCGGGCGTAGCAGTAAATGCAGCCGTGCTCGCAACCGCGATAGGGATTGATGCTCGCCTCGAAACGGATGTCGGGACTGTCGTTGTAAGCGATGATCGTTTGGGTGTTGTCCTTGAGAAATTGCGTTTGCGGCAAAGGATCTTCCTCGGGATTCCATTCCGGATCTGGTTCGAGATGAATTTTCTCGAAGCGATTGGGTGGATTCGCCGCCGCGCCGCGGGCAGGGATCGGATTGGAACGCTCGGGCATCTGGAAAGGATACGCCATTTCAGCCCGGCGAAAAGGGGCGTGAGGATTTAATTCGCCTCAAGAACCCGCCGGACGGCAGCGTGGAATTCCGGAAGCGTGAAGGGCTTGGCCAGGCAGATTTTGTTCTGCTGCTCCAGGAACTTGCGCGTCTTCTCATTGACCACATCGCCAGTGATGAAAATGATCCGCTTGCAAAATCCTGGCCGGGTGGCGCGCACGCGTTCGTAAACCTGCTGTCCGTTCAAGCCCGGCATTTTCCAGTCGCAGAGCATCAGGTCGTATTTCTTTCCGTCGAGTTGTCGTAAACCGCTTTCACCGTCCGGAGCGGTATCGACTTCGTAACCGCGCGGCACCAGCGTTTCGCGGAGCAGATGCAGGATGCTCTCTTCGTCGTCGATAACCAAAATGCGTTTGCCGCGTCCTTCTTTGCTGTCGGCCAGTTCGGGTTCGGCCGCTTTCTCCTCGGGCATTTCGCTGGCTTCGTTGTTGATCGGCAGTTCGATGATGAACATGGCGCCTTCGCCGGGGCGGCTGACCGGCACGATCGTTCCGCCATGTTCCTTGACGATGCCATAGCAGAGGCTGAGGCCGAGGCCGGTGCCTTCGCCAACGCCTTTGGTGGTGAAGAAAGGATCGAAAACCTTGGAAAGATTCGCGGGCGAAATTCCCGGGCCGTTGTCCTGGAAAATGACGCGCAACGCCGTGCCGTCGGATTCAGTGCGCACCTTAATCCAGCCTTTGGGCTGATGCGCTTCAATGGCCTGGCGGGCGTTGTTGATGATATTGACGAAAACCTGCTGGAGTTGATGCGGGTCAACCATCGCCAGTGGAAGTTGAGAATCGAGATGCGTCTGGACTTCAATGTTGCTCGTGCGCAATTGGTATTGAAGGATTTCCTTGGCTGATTCCACCAGTTCATTCAGCGAGGCGAGTTTGCGTTCCGGCGCGCGACGGCGGGCAAAGCTCAACAGCGCTTGCACGATCTTCTGGCAGCGCTCAGCGCTCTTGTTGAGCATGTCGAGATAACGTTTGTAAGACGGATCAACCACCGCTTTTTTCAGCAACTCAGAAAATCCCATGACCGAGGTCAGCGGGTTGTTCAATTCATGCGCCACGCCGGCGATGAACTCACCGATGCCGGACAATTTCTCGCTCTGGATCAACTGGGCCTGGGTGGTTTTCAACGTGGCCACGGTGGCTTCCAGTTGCTCGCGCGAACTTTTCAGGTTCTCGGTCATCTGATTGAAGACGCGGGCCAGTTCGCCGCATTCGTCCTGCGAACGAACTTTCACCCGCCGCGAAAAGTCGCCTCGGCCCACCGCTTCAGCGCTGTCACGCAAATCCCGCAACGGCTGGGTCACTCGTCCGACCATGATGCAGACGACGAGGGAGCCCAGCAAAATGGCCACGGCGCTCATGCCCAGCAAAATCTGGCGCGTGGCCGCCAGCTCGCGCAACGGTTGTTCGTACGAGTAGAGCAAGAGATAACCGACCTTGCTGTCGTTGCTCATGAACGCAAACCGGCCGCCGGCACAGAAATAATGTTCGCCATCGAACACCTCTTTCTTGATCGGCAGGGCATTGGCTGTGCGGTCGCCGTCGATGGCGAGTTCCTGAAAGAGCTTGGAAAAATTGACCTTCGAATCGGCCAGAGGAAGCGTGGACAGCACGGATTGATCATCGGCCAGCAGCACGATCCGGCTGTGCGTCGTCCGGCTGAATTCCTCGACCACGTCGCGGCCGATCTCGGAACCGAGGGTCAGGGCCCCGATCAGAGTGCCGTTCACGTCGTAGACCGGCAGGGAAACGACGTCGTAAAAATGGCCGTCCACGTGGAGCGTGTCGAAATTCTCGTCGCTCTTGAGTGATTTGCTGATGATTCCTGCGCAAGCGGTTTCGAAATTCGCAATCGAAATGAGCGGATCCCGTTTCGCGCTGGCAATCAATTCCTGGCTGCTGGAGAACAACACCAACATGACGTCCTCATCCGCATCGGACAGCAGATCTTCCAGCTTGGCGCGAATGGTGGCGGGATCGCCGGTTCGGAAGCTCTCGCGATAGAGCGGCACATTGCGCAGTTCGCGGAAACGGACCAGCAGACTTTTAGTGCGGTTATGTTGAACTTTGCGGAAGGCGTCGTCGGCGGTGGCCAGCGTACGCCGGGCTTCGCGTTCGAATTGCTGAGTGATGCGGTCGTTGATCACCCAAGTCATCGTGGCCAGCAACAGCACCATCACGGTGATGACCGGGAAAAGCACCTTGGCCCGAAAGCTCACGGCCAAATACTTCCGAAGTCTGCTCATGGTTGTGAGCTTAGTACTTTGGGAGATTGGTAATGCCAAGAACGAAATCAACCTTCAGTTCGCCCTTTTCGGGCACGGTGATTTCCCGGGACTGCGCGGGCAACCGCTCGTGCCACGCTTTCAATTTGTAAGTGCCGGCAGGAACGTTGGTGATGGAATAATTGCCGCTGGGATCGACGGCGGCAAAGTAGGGATTCTGAAGCACCAGAACCACGCAATGCATCTTTGCGTGAATGGAGCAAAAGACGTCAACTCGGCCCGTCTTGTCGAAAGTAACGTGCTTGTCCGGCGGCAAGCCCTTGTAAAGATCCAGGTCGAAAGGCTTCACCTCCGACATGGAAAAGACGTTGTGAAAAATCTCGTCGTTGTTGGGCCATTCCACAGTTGTCCCCGCGACCACGGGCAGGACGTGAGGCGAAAACGTCGCGCCCTTCTGCGCGATCCGGCGCGTATCAACGGTCAAGGGTTTCTCCGGCGGCGCTGACTTCTGGCCCAGATCGCCATCGATATAAACGACGAAATCCTGCAACTCAGCATAGTTGACGCGCTCGGCGAACTTGTATTTCCGGCTGTCGTATTTCCCGTCCGAAGCGGTTTGCTCGGCCTCCCGTTTTCCCTCGGCGCGAACGGTTCCCGTGATGGTTCCGGCGCGTCCGAAGAGTGCGCCGAGGAACACGACAGTTGAGAATAGAACGATGGTTTTCATTAGAATGCAAAAGCCGCTTCTGTCGCAATCAGGTCTTCATGATCGCGCTTGCCGCCACCAACTTCGTTTCCGCGCTCCAGGCTGTATTCGGCTTTGACCACCAGGTGACGGTTCCAGCGGTAACCGATGCCCAAACTCAAACGCCACATTTCGTCCGTCAAAGCGCCATAGAAGTAATCACCGACGGCGCCATTGCCGACGATTGGAAATCCTTTGGCCGCGAAGATCTGGCTAAAGCGCGCGGACGTGTAGAACTTGCGAGTGACATCGAAAACCCCTTCGACGGAGTAGTAATAAACGTCGCGTCGGTTTTGAGCGGAAGGATCATTATCCGCGTAGTGCACATAACCGCCGAAGGCTTTCAACTGGCCTCGAGGCAATCGAATTTGCAGATCCGCCTGGACCAGATTTGCGTGAAACATCGTTGTTGCGGCTGAACCGAGCGAACGAAACCAGCCATTCGCAAACCAAACCTCGGAAACGCCATCTTCCTCGGTGCTGAGGTCGCCCGTTCGCATTCCACTCACGCTCAGGTGCAGCCAGCGGTTGGGATCGTAGGAAACGCGGCCGGCAACGCTTTTGTCCGCCGTGAAATCGTGCGTCCCGGAAATCCCGCCATTCTGCACGGCCGTGGCGTAGCTGAAGCGGCCGAGCGCGCCGTAGAATTCGATTCCTTCATCCACGCCCCAGAAATCCACCAGCGAATGGGAGATAAGCGGATTATCAATCGCGTCGCGCGTCTGGTATTCTTCGCCAAACGGGATGTCCATCCGCCCGATGCGCAGATTCAATTGCCGATCCTGGCCCCAGAGTTGTGACACGTCTTCGACATCGAGATAGAACTCACCCAGCTTCAGATCCAGATCCGAGGACTCGCGCGTGGCCAGGTTCAATTCGGCAAAGGCGTAGGCGTTACCCCAGACTGGCGCATCCACAAATATCTTCGCTTCATCCACGCGGAACTCGGCATTGGGAAAAGCGCCTTCCGAGCCGGTTTCGAAAATGCCAATCCCGCCTTCGCCTGTGATTTGAATGGAGCCCAGGCCAAAGCCGGCCGGTTTGGACTCTGTATTGTTTTCGATGTCCGACTTCGTCGAATCGGAGGACGCGTCACGTTTATCGTTGGCCTGACGAATCACCGCGACTTCACGGCTCAGGTTTTCAATCAACTGCTGTTGCTGGCGCAGTTGGGTCTGCAAAGCGTCATTCTGTTCGCGCAATTGCTGCACCTGGCTTTCCAGGTTCGTCTCGCTGCCAGAGCTGGCCTCGGCAAACGGGAACAGAAATACCAGCGCAGTCCACAGCGCGAGCGCGGCATTTTTCCAGGGCTTCATGAGTCGAGCAAAGCAGTCGATATGCCCGTCGCATTCGAGGTCAGAAGATGGCGTAATTCCAAGCAAGCGCCGGTGCAAAAGCGCTTGGGATCACGCGGGTTGGCCGCACCTTGCCCACAATTGAGTCAGCCTCGTCCCGAAAAAACGAATCCGAGCGTCGGTGGCGGGCGTTGTTTGAGGGTGACGATTTCGGCTTGGAAACTGCCGGATTTCATTCTCGACAAGCTTCACCGGGAGCAGGTTCACTGAAATCATGTCGGGCAACGCACCGCTGAAGAGCGAAAACATCACTTGGACTCAGGGCAAAGTCACCCATCAGGAACGCGAACGTCAGACCGGCCATTCCGGATATGTGATCTGGTTTACCGGCTTGAGCGGTTCCGGTAAATCCACCCTAGCCACGGAACTGGAACGCGAATTGTTCCTGCGCAACAAACAGGCGTACGTGCTGGATGGCGACAATGTCCGGCACGGGCTCTGTTCGGATCTGGGGTTTGCGCCGGAAGATCGGAAGGAGAACATCCGTCGAATCGGTGAAGTGGCCAAGTTGTTTGCCGACGCCGGCATGATCTGCATCACCGCCTTTATTTCGCCGTATCGCTCGGACCGCGAACTGGCCCGCAACATCGCGCCGCCTGGCAGGTTTATTGAAGTGTACCTGAACACGCCGATCGAGGTCTGCGAACATCGCGATCCCAAAGGCCTCTATGTCAAAGCGCGTTCCGGCGTGATCAAAAATTTCACCGGCATTTCCGCGCCGTACGAACCGCCGCTCAATCCGGAACTCGAATTGCACACGGAGCGAATGAGTGTGGCGGACTGCATCGCCGCGATTTCCAAGCGGATTGGATTGTGAAGGGCTGACTGGGTCGCAACAAGCCTTTCAGGCTTTCTCGACGAGCTTCACCTTGGCGGTCAGGTCATCCACTTCGGCCAGGGATTCACAGCCAACGTTCAGCACGTCAACGCAGCCCAGGTTCAAAGCGAATTTGATTGAGGCCTGCCGTTTCTCCGCATCGTTGCGCAATCGTCCTTCGCCGATGATTTTCATCCCGACCACGCCTTTGCCGGCGGCGTGGATTTTTTTCAGCACCGGCACTACTTTTTCCGGCGCGCCATCCATGCTCATGCCGTAGGGATTGATGCGCGTGTGAACCGATTCCACCCACGGCTCGGCTGCGGCGGCTTCGAGTGCTTCCAGTGAATGACAGGAGACTCCAAGCGCGCGCACTTTGCCTTGCTCCTTCAGCTTCGAGAGTAAATCCATCTGCCGACGCCATTCCTCCGGCCACTTGGCAGATGTCATGCAATGCAACAACAACAGGTCGATGTGGTCAGTGTTGAGTTCGCGCAGGAACCGCTCGACGACGACATCCGCATCCGGTCGTTCCGATTCGGGAATGCCGCCCGGTCGAACCCAGATTTTGGTGATGACTTGAAATTTATCGCGCGAAATGCCTTTCAAGGCGGGGATGACGTAAGGATGCGTGCCGTAGAGATCAGCGAGATCGAACGTGTTCACGCCGCGTTCATGCGCGCCGCGCAGCAACGCTTCAAACTTTTCTTTGCCGAGCCGCGTCTGATTCGATTGGCGGTTGCTGCCCCGCATGCCCGTTCCGAGCACCACGCGTGAAAACTTCAGTCGCGTTTTGCCGAGCGGAACCGCTTCAAACGGATCGAAGGTTTGAGCATCAGGTTTGGCTTGGGCGAGGAGGGGAGCGCCGAGCAGGGCGCCGCCGACGCCGAGTGCCGAGCGGGTGAGAAACTCGCGGCGTTGAATCTTCATGAGGCGACACTACCTGCGCCGATGACGGGATGCAATCGTCGCGTCCGGTTTTCTCAGGGTGCCAGATTCGGGAAAACTTTTATCTGGTCTAATTCCACTCACGTCTTATTTTCTCCGGCGCATTTGATGAAGAAGCATGTTGCTTTAAGGGCTGCTATTTTGGTTTTTCTGACGTTCCTGGTGCAGCCCGCCAGTTTTGCTCAGTTTTCTCCTGAGTCCACCGTCGGGGTCAGCGCTGGATTTGCCAAACTGTTTGGCAATCTGACGGCGTTCTCGGCCAAGGTCGATGTGCAGATGCTGGACACGAATCGACAGGAAGCCCTGCGAACGCCGATGAATTTTGCCTTCTTGGACAGCAAAATGCGCTTGGATATCGACCTGAACGACATGCGCGGCAAAGCCGTGCAACCCGCCGAGATTGCAGGACTCAAGCGCGTCGGAATGGATCGAATTGGATGTGTGATCCGGCTGGATCGACGGATGAATTACCTGCTTTTTTCCGGTGTGCGCGGCTATCTCACCATGGATATGTCTGCCACTGAAGCGGCCGCGGCGGAGAAAAATGTCCAGGTGCAGCGCACGGCGTTGGGCAAGGAAACTGTGGACAAACATCCGTGCACCAAGAATAAAGTCGTGGTGAAGAGCGCGAAAGGCGCCACCCTGCTGGAAGCGTTCACGTGGAATGCGACGGACATGAAAGATTTTCCGGTGGTCATTGCCGCGCAATCGCCACAAGGCACGACTTACATGCGCTTCACGCAGGTGCAAATGACCCGGCCGGCGGCGGCGCAGTTTGAGCCTCCGGCTCAATATCGAAAATACGGTTCGCCGGAACTGCTGCTGTTCGCGGCGGTTCAAAACGCTCAACCGACAAAACCGGCGGCAGCCAAGCCTGCGGCGGCGCCGAAAACCGGCGTCAAAAAGAGCACCGGAACGGCGACCCGAAAGTAAGTGTTCCATGACAGGCGGTCCGGATCTCAAACCGATTTGGGCCTGCTCACTTTGATTGAATTGAATTATGCGGATTACGAATCTCAACCCGGACAGCGACATTGGCGCGAGTGGATGGTTTTTGGAAATTGACGGCCGCGGCCTGCTCATGGATGCCGGCACGCATCCGAAAATGGAAGGGAGCCAAAGTCTGCCGCTCTACAACCTGATTCAGGACAAACGCGTGGACGCGATCGCGCTTTCTCATTGCCATCACGATCACGTTGGTTCCTTGCCCGTGGCTCTGCGCTATTTCCCACGCGCGCACGTGCTCATGACCGATCTCAGCTATTTCATCATCGAACGGGTGCTGCACAATTCCGTCAACGTCATGACGCGGCAACGGGACGAACTGGGCATCAAGGAATATCCGCTCTACAGCCATGACGAACTGGACGACATCGCGCCGCTCTTCCAGGGATTCAAATACAATCGCCCCATCGCCTGGGTGGATTCTGAAAAACCGCGCAACGCGAGTTCGCCGACGCTGGAATTCTTCGATGCCGGGCATGCGCTCGGCTCTGCCGGCATGCTGGTTCGTGGCAAAAAGGAATCCATTTTCTACACGGGCGACGTCTGTTTCCATGATCAGACCATTTTGAAACGCGCGCGTTTTGAGGACGTCCGCGCCGATGTGTTGATCATGGAAACCACACGTGGTAATCGCGCCACGCCAGCCGGCTTCACCCGTGAAGTGGAAATTCAGCGCCTCAGCCAGTCCATTCAGCAGGTATTGCAGCGGAAAGGTTCCGTGTTGATTCCCACCTTTGCGCTGGGACGCACGCAGGAAATTCTCGCGCTCCTTTCCCAATTGATGAAGCAAGGCCAGCTCAAGCCGCAGCCGGTTTACATCGGCGGGCTCGGCCGCGTCTTCACTGAAATCTACGATCTGCAATCGCAACGGACGAATCGGCAACTCCCGGATTTGCAGTTGCACGAGGCGCTCAACCTGGTCGTGCTCGAAAAAGGCCAGGCGGAAAGCATGCGGCTGTCCGGCGGACGCCTGTTCGTCATCACCGCGGGAATGATGACCGAGAAAACCGCCGCGCACGATCTGGCCTTGCGCATGATCGCCGATGAACGCATGGCGATCTTCTTCGTCGGTTACAGCGATCCGTCCACACCGGGCGGACGACTCCGCGCAGCCCAGCAGGGCGAGAATTTCCTGTTCAGCCCGAGCGGCGGCAACGTGACGAAAAACTGCCAGGTCGAAGAATTTGACCTGACCGCGCACGCCAATCGTGAAGAGCTTTTGGATTTTGTGGGCCGCGTGAATCCGCGAACCGTGTTGCTGGGACATGGCGACGAAGATTCTCGCCGCTGGTTCGAAGACGAGATTCGCTCTCGCCATCCGAAGATGAAAGTGATTCAACCCGAGCCAGGCAAAGTAACGGAAGTCTGAACACGGCAAACGTGCGTTGTTCCTCAATTCGCAAACGATTTGCTTTGCGAGCCGCGGGCGTTGCGTAAAAATAGGGCGTGCACATTCGCTTCCTTCTTGGCCCGGCCGGCAGCGGCAAGACTCACCGTTGCCTGGCTGAGTTGCGCCAAAAGCTGAGCGAAGCTCCCGAAGGCGCGCCGCTCATTCTGCTGGCTCCCAAGCAGGCCACATTTCAATTGGAACGACAGCTCCTGGCCGAAGGCGCGCTGGCCGGCTACACGCGCCTGCACATTCTTTCCTTCCAGCGCCTGGCGGAAATGGTTTTCGAACGCCTTGGAAAACCCGCTCCCGAACTGCTCGCCGAGGAAGGACGCGTGATGGTTCTGCGCGCGTTGCTCGAACAGAAGCGCGGCGAACTGAAGGTGTTTCGCGCCAGCGCGCGGCTGCCGGGATTTGCGCGGCAACTCAGCCAGTTGCTTCGCGAGCTGCAACAATTTCACCTCACGCCCCAGCGCCTCGAAGCGCTGGCGGACGGAGTGGGCCAATCCAATCGTCTGGATGCGCGGCTCCGCGATCTCGCCGTCATTTTGAGCGCGTACGGCGACTGGCTTCAGGCGCATCAGTTGCAGGATGCCGATCAGATGTTGGACCTCGCCACCGCCGAGCTCCGGGAGAACGCGGGCCAGTTCAAAATCGAAAATCTCTGGCTCGATGGCTTTGCGCAGATGACACCGCAGGAGCGACAGCTTCTCAAGACGGTCGTCGGCTGCGCGGAAAAAGCGACGATCGCCTTTTGCCTCAACCACGAACCGGATCAGCCGCCGCCCTGGCATTCACTTTGGGCGCCGGTCACGGAAACTTTCCTGCGCTGCCGCGACGAGTTGAGCGCATTGCCGCACGTCCAGGTCAGTGTGGAACTGCTCCGGCGTGATCCGCTGCGAAGTCGCTTCCAATCGCAACCCCTGTTGCGACATCTCGAACAGCATTGGGCCAGACCGATTGCTTTTTCCGGCCAATCGTCGGAAGCGAACAATGACGACACCGCTGAATCGCAACCCGCGCTCAGGCTTGTCGCTTGTGCCAATCCGGAAGCGGAAGTGGAATTTGCCGCGCACGAAATCCGGCGATTCGTCCGTGAATGCAAAGGTCGGTTCCGCGATGTCGCCGTGCTCTTGCGTTCGCTCACCGGCTATCATCATTTGATTCGCCGCACGTTTTCCCGCTACGACATTCCGTTCTTTCTCGATCGCCGCGAATCGGTGACGCATCACCCTTTGGCTGAACTGACTCGTTACGCATTGCGCATCGTGGCTTACAGCTGGGAGCACGAAGACTGGTTCGGCGCTTTGAAAACCGGCCTCGTGCATGGCGATGAAGCGTCCATTGATCGTTTGGAAAACGAAGCGCTGGCGCGTGGCTGGCGCGGTAAAGCGTTTTGGTCGGAGCCCATTCCGAGTCTCGGGGCCGAAATGGCGGAGCATCCTTTGGAACGGCTGCGCCAGAAAATCGTGCCCCCGTTTCAGCAATTGGCGGCGGCGCTTTCCGTGAAAGAGCGGCGGCCCAGCGGACAGGAATTGGCCGCGGCGATTCGCGCGCTTTGGACGGACTTGAAAATCGGACAGCAGCTGGAGCGTTGGAGTTCCGCGGCGCAGCAACGTGATGGGTTGCCCAATCCCGCGCTGCACGAAACGGTTTGGGATCAAATGGCCGAGTGGCTCAAAAATATCGAACTCGCGTTTGGTGCCGAGGCGTTGCCGCTGAAGGAATGGTTGCCGATCGTCGAGGCCGGCCTGGGCAGCCTCAGCGTGGGCGTGATTCCGCCGGCACTCGATCAGGTGCTCGTCGGAACGATTGATCGTTCGCGCAATCCCGATCTGCGCAGCGCGTTTGTGCTCGGGGTCAATGAAGGCGTTTTTCCCTCGCCGCCACCTGCGCCTGCATTGCTCAATCGCGCGGATCGCGAAACGCTCGCCGCTCACAACGCGCCGTTGGGACCGGATTATCTGCAACAGATCGGGCACGAGCATTATTACGGCTACATCGCCTGTACTCGGTCGCGCGAGCAGACCACGCTCACCTTTGCGCATCAGGATAGTGGTGGTCGCGAGCTGAATCCCTCGGTGTTCATCGGCGATCTGCAGCGGATGTTTCCGTCATTGGCGGTGGAAGAGTTTTCCGGTCATGCCAATTGGAAAAGCTCCGAGCACTGGAGCGAATTGGTGGTTCCGCTTTTGAAACACAATGCGGCGTTGCCCTTGGAATGGCGTCAGATTGCACCACCGATCGAAGATGCCTGGGCCAAATGGGAGCAGGGCAAAGCATCCGAAACCGCCGCGCAGCTCCCAACCGAGTTGGTGGAAAAAATCTACGGCCGGGAGTTGAAAACCTCGGTCAGCGGGTTGGAGGATTTCGCGGCGTGTCCGTTTCGGTTTTTCGCGGCGCGCGGATTGCGAGCGGAGGAACGGGTCGAATTCGAAATTGATCCGCGGGAGAAGGGAAGTTTTCAGCACGAATTGCTCAGCGAATTTCATTTGCGGCTTAAAATGTCCGGCAAACGCTGGCGCGATCTGGCGCCGACAGAAGCGCGATTATTGATTCGGGCCATCGGGCAGGAACGGTTGCCCGGCTTTCGCGACGGCTTGTTCGTTGCCAATCAGGCCCGACGCTTCACGGGCGAGATGCTGATCGAAGGTTTGGAACGCCTGATCGAAACGCTGATCGGCTGGATGCCGCAATATCAGTTTGATCCGAGCGCGGTGGAGATCGGGTTTGGTTTGAAAGACAGCGCGCTGCCGGCGTGGCGAATCGACCTCGATGGCGAACACGCCTTGCTGTTGCGCGGGCGGATTGATCGTGTGGACATTCATCGTCTGGAAAACGGCGAAGCGCTGGCCGTCGTGGTGGATTACAAATCCAGCGCGCGGAAGCTGGATGAGACGTTGATGCATCACGGCTTGGAATTGCAGCTCCTGGCTTATCTCGGCGCGCTCTCGCAATTCAGTCAATTCGATGGCGAAGTGAACATTTCGCGGCTGATTCCCGCGGGCGGTTTTTACGTGCCGTTGAAAGGCAGTGGAAATTCAGCGCAGACTCGCGAAGAGGAACTGGCCGCACGCGAAAGTTCGCGGCGCAGCGATTGCCAGCATCGCGGTCGGTTTGATGGCGGTCATCTGGAAAAGTTCGATGCGAGCGGCGCCACCAAAGGCGAACAATTCCAGTTTTCGATCAAAAAGGACGGCGAGTTTTCGAAGGTTGGCAATGAGGCGTTCTCGGCTGAGCAATTCGGCGCTTTGATTTCTCAAATCCGCGAATTCCTCCAGCAGCACGGGCGCAATATCTATGCAGGACAGGTGAACATCGCTCCGTTTCGCTGGCGACAGAAGACTGCGTGTGATTTTTGCGACTACCGGCCGGTGTGCCGGTTCGATCCGTGGACGCAGCTCTACCGAGTGCTGCGACCACCCGCCAAAGCCGGATCAGATAATCAGAGTTCTGGTCCAGTTCTCGGCTGAGGTTTTCGCAATCCAAAACGATTCCCCGATGCTCACCACCGGCGCGCCTGATTTCCATTTGCCGTTTTCACGCGGATACGTGACGTATTTCTGCTGGTCGCGATCGAACAGATGGACGACATCGCCATCGGCAATCGGGAACTCCAGTTCTTCGATCAACGCTCCCGACTGAGGAATCAGTGAACTGCGAACCGAGAAACCCGCTGGAACGGGAATGGAAAGATTGCCCTGCACGACTTCGCCGACGAACGTCAGCGT